>CAZTDK010000457.1:3542-5711 GCA_964611965.1 uncultured Binatia bacterium (SeqCode)
CTATCGGCATCGACGAACTGGATGATTTCGACCTGCGGATCAAGCTGTACCACGCGCGCGCATCCGGCGTTGCGCGCACGGGCCACCGTGAACGGCGCAGAACGATCGAGCTCGACGGCGTCGACGCCCATCGTCCGTGCGAGCCCGGCGCTGCCGTCCTCGGAACCAGAATCCACGAACACGATGGGCGCCGCCATTCCCAACACGGACGACAGGCATCGGCGCAGCTTCTCGCCTTCGTTGCGGCCGATGATCACCGCCGCGATGCGATTCACCGTGCGCCTCCGGCACTGACACTGGAGATCCCAGCTGCAGGCGACCCTGCCGGCCACTCTGACGCCAGCCTCGGTTTGGTCGAGTGCCGCCTGTCGGCAGTTTCAACAGCCGCGCCCGGTTCGCGCGCGACGATGCCCAACAGGAAAAAGAACAGCACCTGCACGTACGACAGGCGCGTGACTGCGTGGAATTGTCCGGCGATGAGCAGAATGGCGAACACGGCCTGGATGAAGCCAGCGAGCTCGCCACCGACAGTCCCGCCCGGCTGCTCGCGTGCACGCGGCCTCGACAGTACCTGCCAGCTTGTCCATAGCAGCGCCAGGTATGGGAGGAAACCAATCAATCCCATGCACACCAGCACGTTCAGAAAATCGTTGTGCGGGCTGTTCGGATACACGGCAAACGTCGGCGACACGTTGCCCCAGGAAGCGTAATAGTCCGCCTTGTCGTCCTGAAACGTAAACATCCCAAAGCCGAAGCCAAACAGCGGTCGATGCTCAGCCATGTTAGAGGCAGTCGCCGACGCCGCCACCCGGGCATACAGCGGCTCGGGTTCGATGAGCCGCCGCTGCAGCCCCCAGAAATCGAGACCGATGGCCGGCGCAAGCAGCACCTGAAGCGCCAAGTCCGCGGTCAGCAGCGCGGCGAGCGGGCGGATTCTTGGATGGCGCAGAGATGGGAGCACTAGGGCCACCGGCAGCCCGATCCATACCGCTCGCGTCTTGCTGGCGACGATACCCTGCACCAGCCCGACGGCAATGGCCACCAACGCAAACCGCGCCAACCGACCGCGTGCCTGCAGGTACAGGAACAGCGTGAGCGGGACGAGCATCGAAAGGACGACGCCGTAGGGGACGGCGTTCTCGAATGGTCCCTTGGCGCGGTCCGGATGAACCTTCTTGAGCGCCTCGGCCACCAGGAAGTTCCAGTCGTACGTGTATTGCACGGCGCCGAAGAGCACGAGATACGTCGCCACGCCACCGACCAATACCCACAGACAGACGGTGATTCGCGACGGCGTCCACGGCGTGTTTCGGGCAATGAGAAATGCCGTGAACGGCATCAGAAAGCAGGTCAGCAGGAAATCCGCATCCTGCTTGATCTCTACCGCGTTCTTATGTGGCAAGGTGGTGGCCCACGACACCAGGATGACGGCGAGGTAGACCGCCATTGCCTTCTCCACACGCCCGACAGACTGCAGTGCTCGTGGCCGTCGCAGCGCGGCGACCACGAGCGGGGCAGCCGCCAAGAGGTACAGCACACGGTCTGCCTTGAGTACGGGGACGGCGGCGAGGAAACGGTTGACGAAGATGACGAAGGTGGGGAGCCCAGCGATCCACAGCATGCTGAAGAGCAACGGCAGCCCGCCCCGGCTCTGCTGGCCTTCGCTGATCATTGAGGACTCTCTATAGAATGAAATCCCGGCGTTTCATAGAAGCCGCAGTTCGAGGATATTTCAGACCTGGATGCGCGGGGCTGACCGCGCGGTGACTCTTGGCAGCGTCGCTTACCGGTCCGGGTGTTTCTGCTTGGCATAGGAGCCTCGGCGAACTATGAAGGACAGGTGCAGCAGAGAGATTCGGGCATAAATCGCGGCGAAGTGGATGATCCGGCCGCTTACGTTCGAGTGTACCGTGAGGCAACGCTGTCGGTACTCAACGAACTGTCGGACCTTGCGATTGCTAATCTCATTCGGATTTTGGATGAGGCGCGCGGCCGCCAGCAGCACATCTTCGTATGTGGCAACGGCGGCAGCGCCGCGACCGCTTCGCACCTGGCGGCGGGTTTGGCCCACGAGGGATCGCGTGGCCTGCAGCCGCGGTTTCGGATTTCGTCGCTCACCGACAATATCCCGTGGATCACTTCACTGGCGAACGACATTGCCTATGCGGA
>CAZTDK010000458.1:0-5699 GCA_964611965.1 uncultured Binatia bacterium (SeqCode)
CGCGACAGGCCCGCCGCCCGCAGCTCGTCGTCGCCGACCGACAGGAACGCCGCCGGGGGTGGAATCCCGCCGCCGAACAAGGCGCAGACGCGCCGGTGAATGGCGGTGGCCGCGGGACTGGCCAGCTGCTGAAATAAAATCGACCGGAAGAGCGAACGGTAGATCGAGTCGCGCGGCGCCAGCGTGCACGGTCCGATGCGGTCGATGAGCCCGCGCAGGCGCGTGTCCGCCGCGCCGAGGTGCGCAGTTCCCTTCAGCAGAATATCGGGAGTGAGCCGCACCAACGATCTACGCAAACTGCTGTTTCACTTCTTTGAACGCCACGTCGGTGACGTCGAGCGTGCGGCGAATGTCGGTCTCGCTGTGCGCCGTCGAGAGGAACCAGTTGTGATGCGGATGCACGTAGACGCCGCGCGCCGCGCAGGCGGCACCGAACGCCTTGTTGCGCTCGAAGCCACGATCGCTTTTGAAGCTCATGAACGGGATCGCCGGCGGCCCCGACACGGTGATCGCCAACCCGTGGCTGCGTGCCTGCTCTTCCAGGCCACGGCACAACATGGTGCCGACGGTGCGCATGTGCTCGATGCCGCCGCTCGCCTGCAGCTCCTTGAGACACGCCACTGCCGCGGCCATCGGCACGCCGCTGGTGAAATAGGATCCGGTAAAGAAGACGCGCTCGGCTGCCCCGCGGAGCGCTTCACGTCCGACGCACGCCGAGAGCGCATACCCGTTAGCGATGGCTTTGCAGTAGGTGGCGAGATCGGGCTGCGCACCAAAGTACTCGCCGGAGCCGCCCAGGTTCAGCCGGAAACCGCAGCGCACGTCGTCGAGCACGAGGACGAAACCCTTGTCGTCGCACAGCTGACGCACGCCTTTGTGGAAGCCTTCGACTGGCAGCTCCGAATCGTGGAATGCTTCGTGCCGGAAGGGCGTGACGATGATCCCGGCAATCTCCTTCTCGTGCTCGGCGACCACGCGGCGCAACGAGGCGAGGTCGTTGTATTTAAACGTGAGCAATTCGGCACGATCCGCGGCGGTCGTGCCCGCATCCATCGGGGTGCACCACGCGTGCGTCCCATGATACGCCCCTTCGGCCATCACGATCTTCGGCCGCCCGGTGTGCTCGCGCGCAACTTCGATCGCCCAGGTACAGACATCGGAGCCGTTCTTGGCGAATACCGTCCAGTCGGCAAATGGCGTAATGCCGACCAGATGCTCGGCCAACTCGGCCCACAGCGCCGTCGGGCCATTGAAGCAGTTGCCCTTGCGCATCTGCGCCAGCACCGCCTCCTCTACTTTGGGATGCCGATGGCCCAAGACGATGGGGCCGTACGAGCACATGTAGTCGATGTACTCGTTGCCATCGACGTCCCACACGTGGCACCCTTCCCCGCGTTCGAAGAAGTACGGATACGCTCCGGGCACCAATACCAGCGGCGTTTGATGACCGTAAATTCCGCCGGGAATGACGCTGGCGGAGCGTAGAAACAACTCCTGACTCTTGCTGAACTCGTACATGGCATTCCTCCGAATTGGCGTGTGGCCGCCGTCTTCGAGAAATCTGAGCTGACTACTTCTTGCTTTTTCGCGTCTCGGCTGTCAACTGTCGCTGGACCGCTGTATGAGTACGATCGGCGCTTTCTTGGATGGGCTCGCGGATGCGTATGGAGATCGGCCGGCGCTGATTGCCGCTGATTGCCAGCTCACCTACCGCGAGCTGGCGTGCGAAGCCAACCGGGTGGCCAAAGGTCTGGCTTGGCTTGGGGTTTCCAAAGGCACACGGGTCGGGTTGTTGATGCCCAACCGTCCCACCTGGCTGGCGTCCGCCTTCGGCGCCTTCAAGCTCGGCGCCGTGCTGGTTCCGCTCAATACCCTCCTACGCGGCCCCGAGCTGGCCTACGCCCTGCGCTACGCCGATGTGACGGTGCTGCTCATGGTGGCGCGCTTCCTGAGCCACACGTACAGCGACGTGCTGCGGGAGCTGTGTCCGGCCCTCGATCGAACGGAGCACCCCCTGATGGCGCCGGAGTTGCCCGCACTCCGCCAGGTGGTCGTGCAAGGCGCGCCGCGTCCTGCGGCTGCGGTTGATCTTCCGGCAATGCTCGACGATGGAGCCGGGCTCGCTGATGATTGGCTGGCGGCGGCGCAGCGCGAAGTCTCCGGCTCGGATGCCGCCACGGTCTTCTTCACCTCCGGAACCACGGCGGCGCCCAAGGGCGCCGTGCACACACACGCCAGTATGCTGCGCGCGGCACACAACGTGGCTGACCGCTTGGGTCTCACGGCAGCGGATCGCACCTGGGGCTATCTGCCATTTTTCTTCACCGGTGGCTTGGTCGCGGTGGCCATGGCCACGTTGTCACGCGGCGGCGCCGTCATCTTGCAAGAAGTTTTCGAGGCCGGAGCGACGCTGAAGCTCATGGCCGAGCATGGGTGCACGACCTTGTTCGCTTGGCCGCACCAGGCCGAGGCCCTCATTGCCCATCCTGATTTCGCGCATACCGCGCTGCGCATTCACAAGGGCGTCGGCGCCAATACCCAATGGGCAGCTCGCCTGTACCCGCCGGATCACCAGGCCGTCAGCACGTGGGGCATGACTGAAACCGGCCCGATGGCCGCGTCGTCGCGCTATGACGACCCGTTGCCGCTGCGCACCGCGGCGCATGGCCGGCCGATGCCCGGGCTGGAGTTTCGGGTTGCGGATTCTGGCGGCGCCCTCCCGCCAGGTCAGGAGGGCGAGCTCCTCGTGCGTGGGGACAGTGTGATGACCCAGTATTACAAGGTGGCGCGCACCGAGTGCTTCGACGGCGAGGGGTTCTTTCACACCGGGGATCTGGCACGGCTTGACGATGCCGGGCAGCTGCACTTCATTGGCCGCATCAAAGACGTCATCAAGACCGCGGGGGTCAATGTTGCCGCCGCAGAAGTCGAGGCCGCACTGCAGCAGCATCCCGCCGTCAAGGTCGTCTGCGTAACCGCGGTGGCGCATCCGACACGCGGAGAAAACGTCGCGGCATTCGTGGTGCGCCGCGATGACCAATGTTCCGAGGGTGACTTGCTGCAGTTCTGCCGCGATCGGTTGGCCAGCTACAAGGTGCCGCGCCATATCTTCTTGTGCGGCGAAGATGAGCTGCCGGTTCTGGGGAGCGGCAAGATTAACAAGCAAGCGCTGCGGGCGCTTGCCGAACGGCGCGTCGGCAAGGCAACCTGAGCCCACGAAGATACGCAGCCTTCTCAAGTCCGGGAAATTTCTACCCCCTAGCCTCTTCGCGGGCCGAAGCGCGCGCCTGAAATCTATGAACGGCAAGCCTCCGCAATGGCGGCACGCAACTTGGTACTTCAAACGAGCATGTATGTCCGTGATCTCATGCAACACGAGGTGGTAACTCTCGACGCCGAAGAGAGCTTGGGCCTGGCCGACGACGTCATGCGGTTGGGTCGGATCCGTCATATGCCGGTCACCGCGCGCGGCCGCCTGGTGGGCATCCTGTCACAGCGCGATCTCTTCCGCGCGGCGATTTCCTCTGTCCTGCAGTTCCGGGCCGGTGTCGAGCGCGAATGGCTGGCGAAGATCCCGGTACGGGAAATCATGAGCGCGCACTTGGTCACCATTGGACCGGATGCACCGATTCGGGAAGCCGCCAAGCTGATGCTCGACAAGCGCATCGGCTGCGTGCCGGTGGTCCAAGGCGACACGCTCGTCGGGCTGCTGAGCGAGACCGACTGCATGCAATACCTGGTTCGCCTGCTCGACATCGCCGAGACCAAGCAGCAGTTACCCGAGCTGCCGCTGCTGGATTGACCCCCCACCGATGGTTGCAGCGCCCGGCGCAGTTCCATACGATCCCGCCATGGCTAACACCGATGGTGGGACAAAAGGGGCGATTCTGATCGCCGAGGACGAAGCCGCCGTTCGCGAGAGTCTCGTCGAAGTTCTCCGTGAGGAGGGCTATGACGTCACCGCGGCGCCAGATGGCTCGGCGGCACTGACGGCTCTGGATACGCGTGAGTTCGATCTCGTACTGTCCGACATTCGCATGCCGGGTGCCGACGGGCTGACCGTGCTGCGACACGCGCGCGAGATCGCCCCGCAGGCATTGGTTCTGCTGATGACGGCTCACGCCACCGTCGAGACGGCAGTGGAAGCCATCCGCCGCGGGGCGCAAGATTATCTGCTCAAGCCGATCATCTTCGACGACGTGCTGCATAAGATCGAGCATCTCCTCGAGCACCGGCAGATTGCCTGGGAGAACCAGCTGCTGCGTAGTCAGGTGGACCGCCAATGGGACTTCGAGAACCTCGTCGGCCGCTCGGCGGTGATGCGCGATGTTATGAACCTGGTGCGACGCGTGGCGCCGACCGCGAGCACGGTACTGATCACCGGCGAAAGCGGTGTCGGCAAAGAAGTGGTCGCCCGTGCGGTGCACCACTTCAGCGAGTACCGCGACCGCATCTTCCTGCCGGTCAACTGCGGCGCGATTCCAGAGAACCTGCTCGAGAGTCAGCTGTTCGGCCACCTGCGCGGCTCGTTTACCGGCGCCATCAACAACCAAGAAGGGCTTTTCCACCGCGCCCGCGGAGGCACCATTTTCCTCGACGAGATCGCCGACATGCCGTTCAACCTGCAGGTCAAGCTGCTGCGGACCATCGAGGCGAAGGAGATCCTGCCGGTCGGTGCCAGCACACCGATCAAGGTAGAGGTGCGGGTGATCGCCGCCACCAACCACGACCTCGGGAAGTCGGTGGAGGAAGGCAAGTTCCGCGATGATCTCTACTACCGGCTCAACGTGGTGAACATCGAGCTCCCGCCGTTGCGCGAGCGGCGCGAGGATATTCCTGCCCTCATTGATCACTTCGTGCACATACACAACCGCGAGTTGAAGAAAAGCTTCAAAGGCGCCGACAGCGCCACGCTGAAGCTGCTGATGTCGCTGCCATGGAAGGGCAACGTGCGCGAGCTCGACAACGTGATCGAGCACTCGATGATTCTGGGCGAAGGCGAATGGATTACGATGCGCGATCTGCCCCGTTCGCTGCAGCAGGAGGTTGGTTTGCCCATGCCGGCGGGCGACAACTTACGCGACGCGCTGCGCGCCTACGAGAAGGCGCACATCCAAGCCGTGCTCTCGAAGGTCGACCAGGACAAGAAAGCCGCCGCCGAAGCCTTGGGCATGTCGCTGTCCTCTCTCTATCGCAAGATCGAAGAGCTCGGCATTGAGCTGGTGCGCTCCGAATCGAGCCCCTGAACATGTACCGGTTCCTCGAAATGCGGGTTGCCGACTACATGAGTGCGCCGGTGGTCAGCGTTCCCCCAGACACGCCGTTGCTGGAGCTCGAGCAGCGCTTCGCCGAGCACGACTTCAACAGCTTTCCGGTGCTGGACGGCGGCCTCCTCGTCGGCGTGGTCACCAAGTTCGATATCTTGAAGGTGTTTGCGTTCACGCCGCGTGAAGCCGTGCCACGCTACGACGTGCTTTCGCAACGGCGCGCGGCGCAGATCATGACGCGAGACGTCATCACCTTCACCCCGGAAACTCCGTTGGCGCGGGTGCTGCAAACGCTGGTGGACTTCCGCGTGAAGAGCTTTCCGGTCGTCGAGGGGCGCCGCGTCGTGGGAATGATCGCGCGCGAGGACTTGGTGCAGGCCCTTCGACAGGCTTGTGCCACTCCCCAAGCCTGAAAGCCGGTCCGTAGCGACC
>CAZTDK010000459.1:0-5677 GCA_964611965.1 uncultured Binatia bacterium (SeqCode)
TCAGCGTGAAGGTCAGGGTTGCCGTTGGGGGGCGGGTTCCGGTAATTAGTGGCGTCTGGGACGGCGTTGCTGTGGGCTTCAACGTACGGGTCGGCGCCGCGCTGATTGTCGGGCTTGCCGTCGGTCGCGGCGTGGCGACTGATGTCGGTGTAGCGACCGTCGTTGGTGTAGCGACCGTCGTTGACGTGGCGACCGTCGTTGGCGTGGCGACTGATGTTGGTGTGGCGCTCGGCGCAATCGTTCTTGTCGGTGTAGGTGTGAGCGTCGGGGTCGGCGTGTGCGATATTGTCGGCAAAGGTGTGTAGGTACTCGTCGGGGGCGGCTGATTGCCGACCCGTACGATCACCTGCGCCAACGGTCCGATTTTCCCGGCGGTGTCGCGCACCTGTACCCACAGCGTCGTGTCACCGCGCGGGAAGGATTTCGAGGCACTGACCAGAAGGCAGAACTGAACGGTCAACGGCGCAGAGGACACAAACTTTGGTGCCCCAAACGCATCCGTGGTGCACGACCGCAACTGACCGGTATTTACACTAAAGGCACATCCGAATGCGTTGAGCGCGGCGGCAACTGCCGGGCTCGCGGAAAAGTCGGGAACATCGAATCCGGGAATGCCGCCGTCGTCACACGCACCGGGTATTCCAGTCCCGATCGGCCTCGAGGCCTCGATCTGCAAATCCGGCAGTACACCTGGATCTCCACTGCTACCGACGACGGTTGCGGTTCCGGATTGGGCATCATCGTCCCCTGGCCTGGCCTCGATCACCAACTGAAATCCCGATCCGGCACTGCGCTGGAATACCGCTACACCGCCGGGGTCGACCGCGACCGGTGGGTTCACTGAGCCGTCGGGACCGGCCAGCCCGATGAAGGCGACCTGCGGTCCGACAAGTGGCTCCTGAGTTGGGGTTGGTTCGACAGATGGGCTCGGTGTAGGCTCAGCTGATGCCGTCGGGGTTGGCTCGATCGGCGGCATCGTCAGGAGCACCGACAGCACTGTGATGTCTGCGACATTGACGACTTCATCGCCATTGACATCAACCGTGCCGCAGTCAGGATTTCCGTTGGGAGTATCGTTGAAGACAGCGGCCTCCAACACCATCAAGTCTGCACCGTCAACCACACCGTCACAGTTGACGTCACCGAGAGTTGCCGCATGTCCCGGCTGACCGAGCGCCATACCCAAGAGCACTAAGCCGACGTAGCGGCCCCACCAGCGCACCATTCTCCCGGCATCCGATCTGTACGGAAAATTCGAGCCACTATGCCGGCGGGGTCCAGTAGCGTCAACTGCACATATTGACGACGTCGTAGGCTGCTCCGTTCCAGAGAGAGCCCCACCACCCCTTGACGCGATCTTGACCTGGCAGTCGACCAATCTGCTGCATGCAAGCGCCCGCTGGCGCTTCAAGCGGCAGGAGCATAGCGCCGGACGCGCGGGCGCCAACAGCAGGGAGAGCGCCCGCCAAGTGCCTTGGGGCTGACTCCTTATTTGACTATGGCCTTCGGCAACCAGGCCAGGGTGGGTCCCCACATCGCAGTCACGATCGGTGGACTAGCCGGAGGTTCGTCGTGGTTGATGAGGTCGACGCGCACCTGCGCGACTCCACGTCGGACGATACCGAGGGCCTGCGCGGCGGCGTAGGACAGGTCGATCCCCCGCCCTGGAAGGTAAGGACCGCGATCCGTAATGCGGACGATCACTGAACGCCCAGTTCGCACATCCGTCACCTTGACCCGGCTGCCGAGGTTCAGCGTTGGGTGCGCGGCAGTAAGCCCTTGCGGGTCGAACTGTTTGCCGCTCGCCATGCGTCTCCCGAGAAAATCGTTGCCGTACCAGGATGCGCGAGTGAACTGACGAAACGCCGTGGTGCCCTGTGTCGCGTGAGCCGACTGCCTTGCCGCCAAAAGCGCGACGAGGCTCGCTAGCGCAATCCACCGCAGACCGAAGTGTCGGGCGCTTTGCATGTGTACCCCTCCATTTTTCTGCGACACTCTGGAGAGGCACAACAACCACCCACATCTGCCATAAGCGCCGCCGCAACATTAGGTTGCGTCGGCTCCTCTCCTTGAAGGCCTGCGAAGTTAGCTGACGGGTTCGGGCTCAAGAAGTTACCCGTCCCATCCTTACAAACGGATGGGATTCACCCCAGAACTACTGGTTCCTCCGCTCCCCTCTCGGGGATTCGGCCTGTCGCGTGAAGATTACTCGCAGACGGCATCCGGGAAATCAACCCCCGCTCAATTTTTCTCGCCCCGCGTCATCGCCATGACGCAGACGCTCTTGGTAGCCGTTTGTGTTTGGACTCAGCCATGTCTGAGGTGGTGGCACGTGCCGTGCTGTCTCACGTCTACCAGTCTTAGAAGCCCAGCAAAGGGGGAGCTATGTCGCTTAACAAGCAGAACGGTTCACCGGTTCACGAATTGCGACGCCGGCTACACATGACGCAGGAGGAATTCGCGCACGCGATCGGCGTGACCGTCTCAACCGTCAATCGATGGGAGAATGGGCACATTGAGCCGAGTCGATTGGCGCGCCGGGCCATCGAAGGCCTGGCGGCGCAACTGACTGACGACCCGGATTTCGAGGCGACGCTCGTTGCCCTGAACGCAAACGCAAAGGAGAGCTAAGGTGAGGTTGCCGCAGCGACCGTCGTCGCGTTTCTAGTAGACGAGCGCAGCGGCGCGCATCGGCGCACCACTGCGGTCAGCAATTGCCAGCGGAAAGCCCACGAAGACAATGTTTTTCTCGCTTAGCAATTGCGCCACGTTCGACAGTCCCTCGATCACGGGAATGCCCTCCTTGGACAATGCTATGCGCTCCGCCCAGACTTCCTCAGGCGGTCGGTTCTTGTCCATCAGATCCGCGTAACGGCTCAGACTGCCAATACTCGGCATGTCGGTGGCGAGGGCGCGGATTTTCTTCGCTGCCAACCATTTTGCCGCCTCCAAGGACAGGGGCGAGTATGCCGGCCAGTCCTCGTCCTGCGGCTCCGAGTAGCCAACAAAAAGAATCAGAATCTCGTTCGGCAGAATATCGAAGTTTTCCAGATCGGTGATCTGCAGCGGGCTGTGCCGATCCTTCCACCGTAAGTCAACCACCCGGGCGCGTCCGAACAGCTTTTCGAGGGGCACCTGATCGGCACGCTCGCCACCCTTCAATAGTCGACCTGGGGCGTCGAGGTGTGCGCCAAGGTTGCTGGGCAATTCGACGGAGGTCAACCCAAAGGAGTATTCCTCTTTCTGCGGTACCACTGGGGCAAATGTGAGTCGCTCTTTCAGGCCGAGGAACTCGCAAGCCCGATGACCGTATTGTCGAACCGGAAGGTCCTCGCTGATGAGCGGCGAAAGATCAACGATCTTCTTGGGCATGGGGATCCCCACCGACCCGCCGCTATGACACCCCAGAACGCTGCCCAAGAAAACGAGCACGAGGATCGGCAGGGTTCCCGAGGCGGCCACGGTGTGGGCTTTCTTCATACGGTGCTCCTCATACGGTGATCCTCATTGTTTCGCGTCGCGTGCTCATCTCGAGCTTTGCGCCTTCACCAATCCTTCTCGATCCGGGGCGCGCACACCTGGGGTTGCAACACAACCCAGAGCACTCCACCCCTTACCTTCTCCATTGGCGCTGCACGATAAAGCATTGCTTACCCCAGATACGCAAGCCCTGGCCCATCGCGCAACCCCATTTCCGTCGTCTCGTGTCCCCCCCGTTTGACCCGGCTGCACTTTCTCACCATATCATTGGTCCGGCCCAGCCGCGCGCGAATGTCTACCGATGCCGGTTGACATAAGGTCAAGCGGGCGCGCGCGCCGCGGTTCACGGAGGCAAAATGCGGATCGCCGTATGCATCAAACAAGTTCCGGTTGTGTCAGCGATGACCCTAGATCCGGTCACGCGGACGCTCAAGCGCGACGGTATTCGCAACGAGGTCAGCGCTTTCGATGTGCGCGCACTGCTCAAGGCTATCGAGCTGAAGCAGGCCTACGGGGGTGAGGTCATCGCGTTGACCATGGGGCCACCGCAGGCTCGCGAAGCACTGACCGAATGCCTTGCGCTCGGCGCCGACCGCGCCGTCCACCTATGCGAACAAAGCTTCGCCGGTGCCGATACGCTGGCCACCAGCCGTGCACTAGCCCTGGCATTGCGGCGCGAGTCGCCCGACCTGATTCTCTGTGGCCGCAACAGCGTCGACGCGGAAACCGGACAGGTGGGTCCTGAGGTCGCCGAGTTGCTCGATATCCCCCAAGTCACTGGCGCACGCGCTCTCGATGTCGATGTTGCCGCAAGGCGGATCTCCGTCGAACGCGAGACCGACGATGGATTCGAGACCGTCTCGGTTGCACTGCCCGCCCTGGTCACTGCGGCTGAAGATCTTGCCCCCGAACGCTTCCCATCGAAGGCCGATCGCGAAGCCGCGAAAGCCAAGCCGTACACCGAGCTGGGCGCGGCGGATCTCTGCACCGACGTCGCACAGCTCGGCGCCGCCGGCTCACCCACAGAGGTCATTGGCCTGTATCCGATCGAGACGACGCGACTCGGACGCATCCTCGATGCGGAGACGATCGACGCCAGCGTCGCACAGCTGGCGGGCATCCTCACCGACGAGCACGGGCTGTATGGCCGCTGGAGGGTGCGCGAGCAACCAACGATCGCAGAGATCGCCACCGCACCACCGCGCACTGCGGCACGCGATGTATGGGTGCTCGCCGAGGAATTGGCTGGCGCGATTCGTCCCGTCATCTTCGAGTTGCTCGGCAAAGCGCGGCAGCTGGCGGACGCGCTATCCAGTCGCGTCACCGCGGTGCTGCTGGGAGGTGACGTGGAACATCACGCCGCGGTGCTCGCCGCCTCTGGTGCGGATCGTGTACTCCTGGGCGCAGACGCGCGCTTCGTCCCATTTCTGACGGAGGTGTATGCCGACGCACTCGCCGCCGCGGTGCGAGAACATGCACCCGGGGTGCTCTTGATTCCGGCAACCTGTATGGGCCGCGATCTGGCGCCGCGTGTTGCGGCGCGCTTACAACTCGGTCTGACCGGCGACTGCGTCGACATCGGCCTCGACGCACAGGGCCGCGTGCTGCAGTACAAGCCGGCATTTGGCGGCAGCATCGTTGCACCGATCGTGTCGCACACGGTGCCGGAGATGGCCACGGTGCGGCCCGGCATGCTGCCGCGCCCCAAACCGGACACGGCACGGCAGGCAGTCGTGCAACACCTCGCCCTTCCGGTACCAGCGGCGCCGCGCGTGCGCGTGCTCAGCCGCCGCCTCGGCGCCGAGACGGCGGCTGACCTGGACAGTGCCGAAGTCGTCATCGGCATCGGCATGGGTCTCGGGTCTCAAACAAACATTGCGGCGATGCAACCGCTCGCGCAACTCCTGCACGCCGCTGTGTGCACTACCCGCGATGTCACCGACAAGGGCTGGCTGCCAAAGCAGTATCAAGTTGGTCTCACCGGCCGAGCCATTGCACCCAAGCTGTACATCGCCGTCGGCATTCGTGGCGCCTTCGAACACATGGTCGGTGTCCGCCGCGCCGGAGTGATCGTCGCCGTCAATAAGAACCCCAAGGCGCTGGTCTTCAAAGGTGCAGACTACGGCATCGTCGGGGACTATGCCGAGGTCGTACCGGCACTCCATCGTCACCTGGCAAGCGCACTGGCACGCCGGTA
>CAZTDK010000460.1:0-5670 GCA_964611965.1 uncultured Binatia bacterium (SeqCode)
TTCCGATCTAGCAAACCTACCGTTCTCACCGGCGGAGCTGGAGCGGCGCCTGAAGACGGCGCCCATCGTCATAGTCGGGGCCAAAGGCGCTGGGGGCGGAGTGATGGGCGCCATGAAGCTGAGCCTGCTTCTCGGCGACGATCCGCAGCCGTTGGAGGTCAAATGGAAGGCGGCGCCCGCCAGTGGAGACGGATGGGATAACTCGCCACGCCGCGAAATCGCCGTGTACGAAGTGCAGAAGCTCTTTCTCGACCCGGACGATTATCTTGTTCCACCGGCGGTGGTCCGTGGGATCGAATTGGACGTGTACCGCGCCGTCACCGAGCATCCCTCACCCAACATCGCCGGCACCCGGTGCGTCTACGGTGCCCTGGCCGTCTGGCTGAGCAATGCCACGCAACCGGCGCACGCCCTTGATCGCGAGCTCTTTGCGCGCAACCCGCGCTATGCGTATCACTTCGGCAATCTCAATCTCCTCCACTACCTCGTCAACCATCGCGATGCGCGCACCAGCAATTTCCTCATGTCCACCGATCCCGACAACCCGAAGGTCTTCTCGATCGACAACGGAATCGCATTCGGCCGAACGCTCTTCAACTTCTTCACCTGGCACTTCAACAAAATCCGCGTCGATCGCCTGCCGAGACAGTCGATCGAGCGGCTGCGCCGGCTCACGCGTGTCGACCTCGATCGGCTGGGGGTGTTGGCCGAGCTGCGGACCGACGCGGAGGGCGTGTTGCGCTCCGTCCCACCGGGACCGAACCTGGATTCCAACCAGGGCAACCGGGTCCGTCCCGGCATCGTACAGATCGGCCTGACGGTAACGGAGATCGACGCCATCGCGGCGCACGTTCAGACGCTCCTGACGCGCATCGATCGCGGCAACCTGTCGGTTTTCTGATCCCGAAACATGCCGGGTCGATCCGTGTCGGAGAATGGAACCACGAAGGGCGCGAAGTTCACGAGGGGAAATGAAAAGGAAGACCGAATTCCTTTCTTCGTGGTCTTCGTGTCCTTCGTGGTGAAAGATCTTGGGCTCGTAGCAACTTCCTCGTTTTCAGGAAGTCTGATCCTCATCGCACTCCGTCAGCGGGATTTCCGCCGCTTCTCTTGATGTGTTGGAACTCTTTCTGCAGCCGCTCGAGCTGCTCATCCGTCAGATCCTGAAGGTTGATCAGCGCATTGCGGGCGCCTTGGACCCCTCGGATGAGCTCGTCGAGCTTCAGGTGGATGGCACGCGCATCGCGGTTTTGCGCGTTTTGGATGAGGAAGACCACGAGAAACGTCACGACCGAGGTCCACGTATTGATGAAGAGCTGCCAGCTATCCGAGTAGGCGAAGATAGGGCCAGCCACCGCCCAGACGATCACCGCAAGCAGCGCGAACGCGAACGCCCAACTCGAGCCTAACGCGTCGGCTGCGGCGTGCGCCGCTTTGCGAAACATCTCGTCGCTGCCTTTCTGGGGTCGACCACGGCCGGTTTCCACCGCGGTATACACGGCAGTCCTTGGCACGGTCATTCGATGCGGATCTTCTGTCGCTCATAGTTGCGCGGCCCCTCGAAGCGCGCCAGGGCCGGCGGCGCGCCAGGCTCGATGGTGAACTTGGCTTCAGGGGCCATCGCTTGGATGATCGGATCGACGAGAAAGTTCACGGTTGGCCGCAAAAGAAACGTCACGCCGTCGAAGCGCTCACCGACGCGCTGCACCACGGTCTTGCCTTGACGTTCCACTTCCATCTCGAGCACCCGCGGCTTCGGCGCGGCCACGACGCTGCGGAAGACCAATGTGTCGCCGCTGGCGTTCAACTCGAAATTCTTGATCACCATGAAGACGAGCGGTCCAAAGTATGTTCCGGGCGTCAAGGAGACATGTTCGTCATAATCCGCACGGTCTTTGCCCAACCCCGAGAATCCAGTGATATGCCCGGCGGCGATGTCGATCCTGATGTCGACTGTGGCGACGCCGGCGGTATTGCGAATGATCGAGCGGCCGCGCACCGTTTCAAGAGTTTTGCCGACCCGCGCCTCCACTCGATCCTCATCACTGGACCCGTCGCGAAAGCGCGCCACCCGGACGATGTGGAGCGTCTGCCCACGACGGTGTTGGTGATAGTTAACCGAGCCGATGATCGCCTTGCCGTCGGGGGAATGGATCGTCGACAGTCCGGCGACGTCGCCTTCGATCCACGCCAAGCGGATGGGATCGCCCGCGTCGCGCGCCGCGGCCGGTTGCGCCGCCAGCACCATGCCGATCGCGATGATCCCTATGCTGGACTTCAGGGAGCTCGTGAGGCGGTGTGTCTGTATATCCATTCTTCTTTCTCCCTCGCGCCGGGCAACATTCCTGCTCCTTTTTGGGTTCACGCCGTGGCAGAGACCTTCACGGGAGCTGAGGCCGCCGCCTCGCAGAGGACCCGTTCGCATCCGGCCAGTCAGTTGTAGAGGAAGGCGTGCCGCCGCCGTAAGCTCGTAGTCCTACGTACGTAACACTATGCGCGTAGAAATACGCGCGTGCTTCTCTGGGCATTGGGTGGCATGGTGCTCTGCTGATGAGTGGAAACCCCGACCCGAACGGGCGCCGCTTTCGACCCGCATCTCTCGACGCGCTGAACTTCCTGCTCGCGGACGTTCGCGGGGCGCTCGGTCCCTATCTGAATGTCTTTCTCGTCACCCAGCAGCATTGGAGCCAGGCCGAGGTCGGCCTCGTCACGGCGCTGGGCGGATGGCTGGGGCTTGCCGCTCAGACGCCGGTCGGCGCCGCGATCGACGGCACGCACAGGAAACGCGGGGTGATCGTCCTCGGGCTGGCCGTGTTGGCCGCAGGTGCCGTGTGCATCTACGCCGCGCCCCGCTTCTGGCCGGTCCTGGTTGCCAACACACTCATCGCGGTAGTGGGCGACGTGTTCGGTCCGGCGGTTGCGGCGCTTACGCTCGGCCTCGTCCGGCGGCCAGACCTGGCGCGGCGCATGGGCCGTAACGCTGCCTTCGACCATGCGGGGAACGTCGCCATCGCGGTGCTGGCCGGCGTCATTGGATGGTTATTCTCGCAGCGTGCGGTCTTCCTGCTCGTCCCGGTGTGCGCGGCCTTTGCGGCGGCGGCAGCGCTGTCGATCCCGGCTGCCGCGATCGACCAACGACGCGCGCGTGGCGCGCGGGAGCTTGCGGCTGGTGCGCCTGCCAACGACCTGGCCGGGGTTCGCGTACTGCTCGAATGCCGCCCGCTCGTCATCTTCGGCTGCTGCGCGCTGCTCTTCCACTTTGCCAACGCGCCGCTGCTGCCGCTGGTCGGTCAGATGCTCGCCGTGGCGCACGGGGCATACGCGACGGCCATGATGTCGTCCTGCATTGTTGCGGCGCAGCTGGTGATGTTGCCGCTCGCCCTCCTGGTGGGTCGGACGGCCGACAGTTGGGGCCGTAAGCCTCTCCTCTTGGTCGGCTTCGGCATCTTGCCGATCCGGGCGGTGCTCTACACGCTGTCCGACAACAGCGCGTGGCTGATCGGCGTCCAGCTGCTCGACGGCGTCGGCGCAGGCATCTTCGGTGCGCTGACGCCGCTGGTGGTGGCGGATCTCATGCGCGGCACCGGGCGGTACAACGTGGCCCTGGGTGCGGTCGCCACCATGCAGGGCATCGGCGCGGCGACGAGCGGCCTGGTCGCCGGGGTGATCGTGGATCATGTCGGCTATACCGCGGCGTTTCTGACGTCGGGCGCCGCCGCCGCCATCGCTCTGGCGGCGCTGGCAGTTGCAATGCCAGAGACAGCACCCGAACAAGCTCGCGCGGCTCGACCTTCCGCACCCTGACAGCTCGTTGAAAGATGAACGCAGCCGGGGACGGCTGCGCCACTGCCTTTGAAAGGGGCCTGGAATCCGGTGGCGCAGGCGTCCCTGCCTGCGCGTCAAGCCTCTTTCAACAGCACCGGACCCTTCGCATGACCCGGGGCGACAGACCGGCCGATCGCAGCTGCGAGCCGCCGATTGTGCGCGTAGAAGCACGCGCGTAGTTGTCCGAGCTTACGGCCGATGCCACGGCCTTGTAGAAGTATCACCAACCACGAGAGCGCACCGTCACCCTCACCGAGCGGTGTGTGCGGGCGACGCGTGCGGTCGCTCTGTCACGTGGGGCAGAAAAGGAGAACCACCATGATCGAACGGAACGTTGCGCTGCTTGCGCTGGGCGCCCTCATGATTGCGGGACCTGTGTTTGGCGATACCCACTGCATGTACAAGGGGGCCACCTACTCGCACGGATCAGCGGCCTGCCAATCCGGCACTCAGTATCGCTGCGACGACGGCGTGTGGAAGGGACTGTCGATCGCCTGCGCCGAGGATCCGTCGGTCGCACTCAAAGCCTGTGAATGGAAGGGCGCCTCGTACTACCCCGGTTCGGCAAGCTGCCAATCGAACACGCAGTACCGCTGTGAGGACGGCGCGTGGACGGGTCTGGGCATCTCGTGCGTGCTGGCCCCCGGCGTCGCGGCCAATCGGGTGCCGGCAGGAAGCACGTGCATGTTCGACGGTGCCACGGTGGCGACAGCGTCAACCATCTGCAAGACGGGGATCACCTTCCGCTGCGATGAGGGCGAGTGGCGCAATCTCGGCACCGCCTGTCAGTAGAGAAGAGACCAACCTGCCCGCCGGGAAACGGCGCGGCGTCATCGTGTCGCACCTGGAGCCGGTGCTCCGGGCGCGCACCAGAAGGAGAATGATATGGTCACACGCATCTCGATGTTCGTCGCACTGCTGAGCATTCTCATCTTGCCGTTGCACCGCGCCGCCGCGGCGGCGCCCGCCGCCGACGCAGTCCTCCGGCCTGCGGAGGCGGCGCGAACCATTCTCATCAATGACGTCAGCGTCCAGAATGGCTGGGTCTCCGGCACCGTCATCAACCAATCTTCGACCACGCTGCACGCCGTCGAGTTGTCGCTCCAGCAAGTATGGTTGTGGAACGACGAGCGGCATCCCGGAACCGAGAGTCCGGGTCGAACCCTGCCGTTCACATTCCGCGGCGACGTTCCGCCGAACGGCAGTGCGCCGTTCACGTTTCAACCCCCACCCTTGCCGCAACGCTCCGACGGTCGCTTTGTAACGACGGTGGATGTCATCGGCTTCACGCAAGTGGGTCGATAGGTTGTGACGATGAGTGTCCGTTTCTCGGTCCGATCGGTATTGCTGCTGGTGCTTCCTCTTGCCCTGACCGTGTGCGCCGCGTGCGGCGGACACGGCGGCAGCGGCCCCGACCCGTCCCCCACAACGGGCCCGCTCACGCCGACCCCAACCCCGATCTCGGCGCAAGCCCACCGGCAGTTTCGGGCGCTCGCCGGCGTATCCATGGGCGCGTTCGGCGCGATGAACCTCGGCACGAAGCATGCCGACCTGTTCAGCACGATCGCGGCCCTCGGTGGTCCCGTCGATATGCAGCAGCTGCTGCGTGACCTCGTCGACGACAACCTCGAGGTCAAATCGCAAACCACCATCCCGCTCAATGTCGGCGACGATTTCACCTTCGATCACCAAGAGACCTACCCCGGACGCGACACGCGGATGTCGATGATCAAGGATCTGGTCATTGCCTTCGGCAATCCCTTCCTGCATCACCCGGATCCGTCGCGGCAGTATCTGGCGATGGATTCCGAGCCGGCGCACCTGTTGCGCGACGATGAGTTCGGG
>CAZTDK010000461.1:0-5668 GCA_964611965.1 uncultured Binatia bacterium (SeqCode)
CGGCCGTGCCCAGAACCGCCGCGTCGAGCTGCACGTCGAATAAGGCCTGCGGCCGGCGTCTTTTCTATGGCCCGCTCCCCGTTGGGTCGCTATGCGGTGCCGTCGCGCGCGATCTAGCGGTGCGCAGCCGGGTAGCCCTGGCGAACGCGAACCCGTTGCGCTCGGCTCAAGGGTTTACGAGTGCAGCCCCTAGCGACCAACGGGAGCGGGCCATAGAAAAGACGCCGGCCGCCGGCCTGCAGGCCCTTACCAGGCGTAGGCTTCGGGGGCGGTGCCGCCCGGGCCCGGCCAGATGCGATCAAGTGCTGCGAGGCGATCGGGGGACAGCTTGACGTCGAAGGCACGCATGCCGCCGGTGAGCTGATCGAGCGTACGTGGTCCGATGATGGGCGCGGTAACGGCTGGATTGTGCAGCAACCACGCCAGCGCCACGTCGGCAGGCGCTTCACCCAGCTCGCGGCAGAACGACTCGTACGCCTGCAGCTGATCGTGATGCTTCTCCACGGCCTTTTGGATGCGCTCCGACGCGCGCCGGCCTTCCGTAACCTGGCGCAGTGCACCGCCCAGCAGCCCGCCGCCAAGTGGGCTCCACGGCACCAGGCCCAGGCCGAACGCCTGGCATGCGGGGATCACCTCCAGCTCGATGGTCCGCGCATTGAGGTTGTAGAGACTCTGCTCGGAGACCAGACCCCTGAAGTGGCGCGCCGCGGCCAGAGAGTTGGCCTGCGCAATGTGCCAACCGGCAAAGTTGCTGCTGCCAACGTAGAGAACCTTCCCTTGATCGACCAAGTGCTCCATCGCCTGCCAGACTTCGTCCCAGGGGACGTCACGATCGATGTGATGCATCTGGTAGAGATCGATGTGATCCGTTTGCAAGCGTCGGAGACTCGCCTCGCAGGCATGCCGGATGTGCCGTGCGGAGAGGCCGCGGTCGTTTGGTCCATCACCCATACGCCCGTAGACCTTGGTCGCCAGCACGATGCGCTGCCGCCGGCTACCGCCCTGGGCCAGCCAGCGGCCGACGATCTGCTCGGTCACACCCTCACCGGTCTTCCACCCGTAGACATTGGCCGTGTCGAAGAAATTGATCCCGAGATCGAGCGCCTTGTCCATGAGGGCCGCGCTCGCGGCCTCGCTGGTGAGCGGGCCGAAGTTCATCGTACCGAGGCACAGTCGGCTGACTTTCAAACCACTGCGGCCGAGATTTGCGTACTGCATCACGACCTCCGCACGCCCTGGCTTTTGGTTCCCGCTCTCTGGTTTCTGGTTGCGGTTTAAACTAACCAGGACTGAGATCACGCTACCACTCCCAATCCCGAGGAACCAGACACCGAAACACGAGGCCATCGATGGACGCGACGCGCACCTGGACATCGGTCGAACGCACGTGGACGACGAGCGTCATTCCGACCCTGCAAGAGTACATCACGATTCCCAACCAGTCGCCGGGCTTCGATCCGCACTGGCAGCAGCATGGGCACATGGAACGGGCCGTCAAATTGTTGATGCGTTGGATCAAGGAGCAGCGCGTTCCCGGTCTGACGCTGGAGGTCGTCCGTCTAGCGGGGCGTACCCCCTTGCTGTTCATCGAGGTTGCCGACAACACGGCCGCGAGCGACACGGCCGCAAGTCCCACGGCGGAGACCGTTCTGCTGTATGGCCACCTAGACAAGCAGCCGCCGATGGACGGCTGGGAGGCGGGGTTGGGACCGTGGACGCCGGTGTTGCGTGACGGCAAACTGTATGGGCGTGGCGCCGCGGACGACGGGTATGCAGTGTTCGCCGCCGTGACCGCGATTCAGGCGTTGAAGGCCCAGGGGCTGCCGTGTGCACGCTGCGTCATCCTCATCGAAGCATGCGAAGAGAGTGGCAGCGGCGACCTCCCCCACTACATCGACGCGTTGGCGGCGCGCATTGGCACTCCCAGCCTGGTTGTCGCTTTGGATTCCGGCTGCGGGAACTACGATCAACTGTGGATCACGTCCTCTCTGCGCGGCATGATCGGGGGAACGCTCACGGTGTCGACACTCACCGAAGGCGTCCATTCGGGCGGGGCCAGCGGCATTGTCCCTTCGAGCTTCCGGATCCTCAGGCAGGTGCTCGGGCGCCTCGAGGACGAGACGACCGGCACGATCATTCCACGTGCCCTGTACGTTGCGGTCCCCGAGGAGCGGGCGCGACAGATTGCGGACACGGCGGCCGTGCTGGGCTCGACGGTGTACCAGACCTTTCCGTTTCAACCCGGCGCTTCGCCGGTCAGCCGCGACGTCGCCGAGCTACTCTTGAACCGCACGTGGCGGCCACAGCTCGAGATCACCGGTGCCGCCGGCCTGCCACCGATCGCGCAAGCCGGCAACGTCCTGCGTCCGTTCACCACCGTGAAGCTGTCCCTGCGGCTGCCACCAACAGCGGATCCACGCGTTGCCATCCAGACACTGCAGAAGATCGTCGAAGACACGCCACCCGACGGCGCTCGAGTTCGCTTCGAGTGCACCGAGAGCTCGGCCGGATGGAACGCACCGCCGATGGCGCCGTGGTTGGAACAATCCGCGGCGCAGGCATCAGTGGCTTTTTTCGGCCGCGAGGCCCGCCACATGGGTGAAGGCGGCACCATTCCGTTCATGAGCATGCTGGGTGAACGGTTTCCACAGGCGCAATTTCTGATCACCGGCGTGCTTGGACCGCACTCGAACGCCCACGGTCCGAACGAGTTTCTGCACCTCGCCACGGCCATGCGGGTGACGGCCGCCGTCGCCAGCGTTCTGCACGACCACTTCGAGAGAAGCGGATCTTGAGAAAGCTTACGGCAACGAGAAGATCAGACGGCCATCGGTGGTATCGAAATTCCAGGTCTTGCTACCGTTGATGTGCTTCGAGGTGCCAGTGAAAGCGGCGCCGGTCGATGTCATTGCCAGGACCACACCCATGGAGCGCCGGTAACCGGACAGGCCGGCCTCGCACGAAGCGGCGTCGGCGCAGGTCAAATAGCTTCCCCCGCCAATGAATACGGCTTCCTCGGCCGTCCCTGCATTACGCAAGTCCGACTCGGCAATCGCATCGAAGGCCCTCTGCCGGTAGAGTGCATGCTGCTGAATCGCAATGGCCGCCAGCACACCGAGAATGCCGATGACCAAGAGGAGCTCGATCAGCGTGAACCCGCCGTTCTCTCGCAATTTAGTGGTCACGTAACTATCGTCCGTAGACATACGACAGCAAGGTAGATACCAGGACCCATGTAGCTGGATCAGAAGAGAGATGTTCGCCTGCTTCGTTCAGGGCAATCCGGGAGCCGCTATTATATTAACCATGCGTTACAGGAATAACGTCACGCCCATACCCATGGAGCGGCCGCTCCGGCAGACCGACGTTGCGGTATGTCAGGTCATGGCGCATGCGCTTGTGTCATGTGAACCACCTCGATCAAGACGTTTCGAGCAAGCGGCTTCATGCGAAAATGACGTAACGCAGCTCCGACGCCACCGGGATTCGAGGCGCCGGCACTTTCACATGGACAAGCGCCACCAACCCTGATACCGGATGTACTTCATGGCGCGGCCGCAACCAATCGTTACCCGGCCTGGGCGGAAATCCGGGGAGTTCACCGTCGTATTGCCTCCCGGCTGGGAACTGCGCTTACGTCGAGTATTGAAGGAGATCCTCAAGGATACCCTTCCCGATCCGCGCGAGCGTGGGCTCACGCAGGGCGAGCGCCTGGCACGTACCCAAGCACGGCGGCGCCGCATGCAGAATGCCATCTGTCAGTTCATCAGCGACCTCGTGTACGCGGACATCGTGGGCAAAGAGGTGGCCTTGTCGACGCGCAACCGCTACGGCACCCGCCAAGGCTCGCTGCGCGAACACGTCCAAGCGATCTTGCGGGAAGTCGCGGAACACTGACGACTGGTCGCCGAGACCATTCGGCCCGCAGTATGCCCCCACCTACCGGGTTGAGCGGACTTGGCAGTCCGCAGCTCCCCAACAACGGCGGGCACGACAGCCGGGTATCGAAAGCGCCAGCCGCAGATCCTACGGCACGGCGCCGCACTGGCTAAAGTTTGAGGACAGCAGGGAGAAGTCGAGCAGAACGACGCAGCCGCTCATGTCGAAATCGGCTCGGGCATCATACCCGGCGTCGCCCGTGCACTTGCCGAAGGTGGTCACGAGAATCGAGAAGTCCACGAGCTGCACGCAGTTGTCGTCGTTGGCATCGCCCTCGCGCAAGGTCCCGAAATTCACCGGATTGTCGCCGGCGCTCAGGGTCACGTTCTGGCAATTTTGCAGAGTGTGACTGGTCTTCACACAACCCACATAGGCGCCGGGCGTGAAGCCAGCGCAGGTAAAGTTTCCGCTCTGATCCGTGGTCGGCATACAGGTCGACGCAGTCCCGCCACCTTGGGGTGTCAGGCTCACCCGCAGCGCTTCGCTCCAACGCGGATCGGGCGGTGTGGGGCGCCCTTGCAAGTTTACTGAGCCGAGCAGCGACGCGCCGGTCGGGCTCGGCGTCGGCGTGTCGGTTGGTGCGCCGCCGGATGTTGCCGTGGCGGTCGCGCTGGCGGTTGGTGTACGCGTGGCCGTGTTCGTTGGCGCGAGCGTCGGCGTGTCGGTTGGGCTATTCGTTGGCGTCCTAGTCGGCGTCGACGTGTTGAGCGGCGTCTGTGTCGGCGTGCTGGTTGGTGTCTGCGTTGGGGTCTGTGTCGGGGTCTGCGTTGGCGTACGGGTTGGCGTCGCGGTGTTCAACGGCGTCGGTGTCGGCGTGTTCGTCACAGTGCTCGTCGGTGTTTGCGACGGCGTGCCGGTGGGGGTGCTCGTCGGCGACTGCGTCGATGTATTGCTCGGCGTGCTCGTCGCTGTCTGGGTTGGCGTACTCGTCGGACTGTTCGTCGGCGTCAGGGTCGGGCTGCTGGTCGGCGAGCCTGTTGGTGTCGCCGTCGGCGTGTTGCTCGGCGTCTGTGTCGGCGTTTGAGTGAACGTCGGGGTTCGTGTCGGCGTCGCCGTCGGCCCGGTCGGGGTTGGTGTAAAGGTAGGAGTTCGGGTTGGCGTCAGCGTAAATGTTGGGGTTCGCGTCGGCGTGTTGGTCGGCGTGTTGGTTGGGGTCCGGGTCGGGGTCTGCGTCGGCGTGCTCGTCGGCGCCGCAACGACGATCCTGCAGGCGCTGAACTCGGAGGTGTTGTTGTTGGGGTCGGTCGCCGTGGCAGTCACCGCCTGCCCGACGGTCACCGCGCTCGGCACCGTCAGCGCAATGCTGGCATTTCCACTGCCATCGGTGCCCACGGTCGTCGACCCGAGAAAGACTTTCCCCTCCCCGTTTCCGGCCGCGTCACAGGTCGGCACGGAAAAGAACTCCACGGTAAACGGCGTCGTACTCGGGAGGCTGTTGAACGTGCCCAGGATGCTGGTGCTGCCCCCTCCCGACAGCGCCGATGACAGGACCGGGAAATTCTGCAGCTTGTTGGCCCCGAGGTCCGGGTCTTGAGCGTCGTTGGCGGTCACACCGGTGGGCGCCAGGTCGATCCCCAGCCCCGTGTTCGAAAAAATGGAGTTCCCTTGTATCGCGTTGCTGGTGGTACAGACGCCGCCAAACAAGCCACACGGCCCGACGGACACCCCGGCCGCGCTGTTGAACGCGATAGTATTGCCAGCTCCCGCGACGCTGCCACCAATCAGATCG
>CAZTDK010000462.1:0-5665 GCA_964611965.1 uncultured Binatia bacterium (SeqCode)
GCGTCGGGACGGAGTCGATCCGCAGATTGACGCAGATTGACGCAGATTATTGCAAGATCATATACTAAGGACAGCGTAGAACTACCTGGCTGCTGCCTGCGTCAAGAACTATGATCATGCTGGATTCTAGAGACCCCGAAACCTACGCCATTATCGGTGCCGCGATGGAAGCCCATCGGGAGTTGCGGAACGGATTTCTTGAAGCGGTGTATCGGGATTTACTCCCGAAGGAATCTGCGAGGATCTACGTAAATCTGCGGACGACTGATGGCAATTGGAGCCCCTGCGTTCCACCGCGCCCCCCCGTATGGCATAGTCAGCCTGTCTACATACCATGAGAGATCGAGCCGCGATGGCCACTCAATCATCAATTCCGCACGGAAGCACCGTGAAACTCACGGGCTCGCGCATCGCCTCGGGCTTGGGAATGGGGCGCGCCTGGCTCGTCGGGCGGACGCCTGAACATACCGCACGCCCGATCGAAAGCCACGAGGTGGATGCGGAGCTGCGGCGCATACAACTGGCGTTCGACCAGACACGCGCCGAGCTCAGAGAGGCGGCGCGTCGCGTTGAGGAGCAATTCAGCGCTGACCTGGCGCAGATTTTCCGGGCGCATGAAATGATGCTCGAAGGCATGCTGACCTCGCAGGAATTCCGCCATGAGCTGGAAACCTCGTTGATCAGCGCGGAGGCGGCGGCGCGCCGCGTCTTTCTGCGCTGGCAGGAGAAGTTTCGCTCCTTGAAGGGCGACAACTTCCAGCAGCGCGCCGACGACATCGCGGATGTCGGCCGCAAGGTGCTGCGCCATCTCCAAGGCGAGGATACGGACCAATTGAAGGACCTCCCAGCAGGCAGCGTGCTCGTCTTGCGGCGGCTCCTGCCGTCGGACGTCGTCGCGCTGTCGCGCCGCCACGTCGCGGCGATCGTCGTGGAATCACTGGGGCCCGGCTCGCACGCGGCGTTGCTGGCGCGGGAGAAGGGCATCCCAACGGTCGCCAACTTTCCCGGCTTGCTGCAACACCTGCGTCATGGGGATGAGCTGCTGGTGGATGCGACGCACGGAGAGCTGGTCATCGCCCCGGGGGTGGAGACGCGCACCGACTTCGAAGAACGGCTGCGCAGTCGTCAGGTGACGCTCGCCTATATCATGGGCGCGTGCCACGAACCGGCGCGGACGCTCGACGGCGCGCTGGTGACGGTGGAAGCGAATCTGGGCACCTATGACGACGTCGCGTTGGCGCTGGACAACGGTGCCGATGGAGTCGGACTGCTGCGCATCGAGCAGATCTACCTCGGGCGCGACTTGCCGCCGACGCATGCCGAGCTCCTCGAAGCGCTACGTGCCATCACGGCGCCGTTGCGGGACCGGCCGCTCACGGTGCGCCTCCTCGACATTGGAGGGGACAAGCCGGTGTCGTTTCTGCAACTGCCCAGTGAGGCCAATCCCGCTCTGGGACAGCGGGGTGTGCGCCTGCTGCTCGAGTACCCGCAGCTGACGCAGACGCAGCTCGGCGCCGTCGTGCAACTGGCGCAGGAGCAGCCGATCCGCGTCCTCGTTCCGATGGTCACGCTCGAAGAAGACATCCAGGCGATCCGCGAGGTCTTCGAAACCACCTGCCGCGAGCTTGGCCTGCGGCAATCTCCGCCGTTTGGCGCGATGATCGAGACCCCGGCCGCGGCGCTCAATGTGCCGGCGATCGCCAAGCACGTCGATTTCCTGTGTGTCGGGACCAACGACCTGACGCAATACACGCTCGCGGTCGGTCGCGACGATCCGACGGTCAGCCGCTACTTTCTGGACAGCCACGCGTCGCTGCTGCGCTTGCTGGGCATCATTGTCGCCGACGCCGGCACCATGCCGCTGACCCTGTGCGGCGAGCTCGCCGGGCGCGAAGAGATGATTCCGCAGTTGCTGGCCATCGGATTTCGCGCGCTCAGCTTGGCGCCCACCTTGATTCCCAGCACCAAGGAGCTGATTCGAAGCCTACGCATTACGCCCGCAGCGGCATAGATCCGCAGAGTTGCGCAGATTAACGCAGATGGATATCGGACGTAACGCATGTGTTCGTGTTGGA
Source organism: uncultured Binatia bacterium (SeqCode) (assembly GCA_964611965.1). Lineage (GTDB taxonomy): Bacteria > Desulfobacterota > Binatia > HRBIN30 > HRBIN30 > CAZTDK01. The sequence goes on from CAZTDK010000462.1 coordinate 2,076, forward strand.
TTTGCATGTATTGGCCATGAATACTCTGCGTTAATCTGCGTTAATCTGCGCTAATCTGCGGCCGCAACCCGCCGATGCCGGGAAGAAAGCGTCCGGTGCGCGCCGCGTATGCCGTGTATGCCGTCCCGTGTGTGCGTATCAGGTGCGGCTCCTCGACGAGGCGGACGTGCATTTCCAGGGCCGCTATCATCACGACGACAGCGCCCACGGCCACGAGATTTGGAACCAGCAGTGCCAGTCCGATCATGGCGACCATCATCGCGGTGTAGATCGGATTGCGGATGTAGATGAACGGCCCGCGCGTGACCAGGGCGGTGCGTTCGCTGGCATCGACACCCACGCGCCACGACGCGCCCATGGCGAATTGCGCGTAGAGGGTGCCAGCCACTCCCAGGATATACAGAACGAACCCCAGCGCGTGTCCGGCGCCGCTGTCGAGGCCGGCAAGCGGGCTCAGAACGCCACGCCGATCCAATACCGGCGCCAGCGCCGCCAGCACGAAAGCCGCAATGAACAGCATGCCACCGACCCATTCGTCCACCCGGCCGTGCAGCGGAATACCGTTGAACCCGGTCGAACCGGTGCGATACCACTGCACCGCGCCGCGCAGACCGAAGGCGAGCAGGAGATAGACGACGGAGAGGCGAATCACCCAATCGGCCATGGCTTATCGGCTGAGATTCCACGGAATGGGCTTGGATTGCATGGGACGATAGCTCATGCAACGCGCCGCGCCGCTCAATGCAACGCTTGCTTCTCGGTGGCTTGCTGAGTCAATTCTTGGAAGCTGCGCAGCCTGCCGCCGTGTTGCGCGTGGAAGGCGTCGGCGGAGGCGCGCGACGCAAAGGCGAGGATGCTGGGCAGGCAGCGATCCCACTGCATCGGCACTGCCTCTCCCTCCATCCGTAGCTGCTGCGCGTCGTGCGTACAGGGTGAGACGTCGCTGCCGACCACGAAGGTGGCGATGTCTGGCTGCAGGGGTTTGCCCGTCTCGTGATTGGTCACGCTGAGGATGGTCACCGGTTTGGCGCTTTGCCGGCCATAGCTCAGCGCACAGCCAAGGCAACACGCCTCGATGACCCCTTCGCCCTTCGCTTGCAGCCTGACCAGCGAATCCCCGTGCTCGTGTCGCTGGCAGATTGGGCAATACCCATGCGGCGGAGCCATCCACCATTGCCGCAGCCGTGGTGCCGCCGCCGCCGTCGTCAGACCAACGACCACGACGAAGAGAGCGAGCACAAGGTTGCGGCGCGTCATGGGATGCTCTCCCCCGTTCAGTGTCCCCGCAGCGCCGGGACGGGCAACGTGCTCACGTCGACGGTGCCGCGCTTCATCTCGAAGTTCCACTTCCAAAATTCGTAGATCGGCGGATAGACCAGCAATTCCATGATGAAGCTCGTGACCAGACCACCGATCATGGGGGCCACAACGCGCTTCATCATGTCCGCGCCCGTCCCGAGCGACCACATGATCGGCATCAAGCCCATCATCGCCGCACTGACCGTCATCATCTTGGGGCGCACCCGCTTGACCGCGCCGTGAATGATCGCCTCGTGGAGATCCTCCTTGGTGCGCATCTTACCCTGTCGCACGGCGTCGTAGTAGGCCAGGTCGAGAAAGAGCAGCATGAAGACTCCGGTCTCTGCATCGAGGCCCATGAGGGCGATCATTCCCACCCACACCGCAATGGAGGTGTTGTACCCGAGGAGATACAGCAGCCACACCGCACCGACGACCGAGAACGGCACCGCGAGCATGACGATGGTCGCCTTCACGGCGGACTTGGTATTCATGAACAGCAGAATGAAGATGAGAAAGATGGTGATGGGCACGACGATCTTGAGGCGCTCACGGACGCGGACCATATTCTCGTACTGGCCGCTCCACTGCAGCGCGTAGCCCGTGGGCAGGGTCACGTGCTGCGCCACCAGCTTGCGGGCTTCCTCGACATACCCGCCGACATCGCGCCCGCTTAGATCCACGTAGACGTAACCCGCGAGCATGCCGTTTTCATCGCGAATCATTGACGGCCCGGAAGCCATGCGGATGTCCGCAATCTCCGCCAGCGGCACCTGGGCACCCGACATGGTGGGAACGAGGACGCGCTGTAACGCCTCCAAGCTGTCGCGGTCCTCGCGCGCGTAGCGCACACTGATCGTGTAGCGCTCGCGGCCTTCAATCGTGGTGGTGATCGGTTCCCCGCCGATCGCCGTCTGGATGACCATCTCGGCCTCCGCCACGCTCAGCCCGTAGCGCGCGAGCTGGTCACGGCGCAGGTCGAAGTCGAGGAAGAAGCCACCGGCGGTACGCTCGGCGTAAATGCTGCGCGTGCCCGGCACGTTGCGGAGCAGCGACTCGATCTGCGTGCCGATCCCCTCGATCACCGACAAGTCGGCCCCATAGATCTTGATCCCGATCGGCGTCCGTACCCCGGTGGTGAGCATGTCGATGCGGGCTTTGATCGGCATGGTCCACGCGTTCGTAACCCCCGGGAAACGGAGCTTCTGATCGAGCTCGGCGATGACGTCCTCCTTGCTGATGCGGTCGTACCAGACGTGCCGCAAAGGCGCCTGCAGCCACGACGGCCAGTCCGAATAGAAGCGCGGCACGTGCCGCCATTGCGCGGTGGGCTTCAGGAGGATCGTCGTCTCGATCATCGAGAACGGCGCCGGGTCAGTGGAGGTCGCGGCGCGCCCGGCCTTGCCGAAGACGCGCTCGACCTCGGGAGTCTGCATGATGAGGGTGTCCATCGTCTGCAAGAGCTGTTGCGCCCCGGTGACGGAGATTCCCGGCAAGGTCGTCGGCATATAAAGCAATGTGCCTTCATACAAAGGCGGCATGAACTCGGATCCGAGGCCCAGATACACCGGCACCGTCGTCGCCATCAGCACAATTGCCGCGAGGATCGTGCTCTTCGGAAACCGCAGGACGAAGCGGCAGGCCGGATCGTAGATGCGAAACAGCATCACGCTGATCGGGTGCTTCTCTTCCGGATAGTACGTGCCCACTGCTACCTGGTTCGCGAGCCAGGACAGCCAGCGCGGCCGGAACCGGATCGGGTCCATGCGCGCAAACATCATCCGCATGGCTGGGTCCAACGTGATGGCCAAAAGCGCGGCGATTCCCATCGCCAGGTTCTTGGTATAGGCCAGCGGTTTGAAGAGCCGTCCTTCCTGGTCGACCAGGGTAAACACCGGCATGAAGGCGACGGCGATCACGAGCAGCGAGAAAAACACGGAGGGCCCGACCTCCTTGAGGGCATTGAGCCGTATCGCGTGGAAATCTCCCTGCCGGCCGCCGTCCTGCCACAGCTGCAGCTTCTTGTAGGCGTTCTCCACTTCGACGATTGCGCCGTCGACCAACACCCCGATGGAGATCGCGATCCCCGCGAGCGACATGATGTTGGACGAAACACCCATGAGATACATGGGAATAAAGGCGAGGAACACGGACACGGGGATGGTGACGATTGGAATGATGGCGGAGGGTATGTGCCAGAGGAAGATCAAGATGACGATGCTGACGATCACCATCTCCATCAGCAGCTCTTCCTTCAGGTTGTCGATCGAGCGCTCGATCAGCTCCGAGCG
>CAZTDK010000463.1:0-5664 GCA_964611965.1 uncultured Binatia bacterium (SeqCode)
CGGCCGCAGGCCCCAGGGGCTGCCAAGCCCGACAGATTGCCGGGATTCAATGCAACATCCCTTCAATCGGGCTGCTGGCCGTCGCATAGAGCTTGCGCGGAATGCGTCCCGCCAGGAACGCCTTGCGGCCGGCGGCGACGGCCTGACGCATCGCTTCGGCCATGAGGATCGGATCCTTGGCGCCGGCGATGGCGCTGTTCATGAGGACCGCGTCGCAGCCCAACTCCATCACCACAGCGGCGTCCGACGCGGTACCGACGCCGGCGTCGACGATCACCGGGACGCGGCTCTGCTCGAGGATGATCTTGATGTTGTAGGGATTGCGGATGCCGAGGCCCGAGCCGATCGGGGCCGCCAACGGCATGACCGCGGCGCAGCCGATCTCTTCGAGTTTCTTTGCGGCGATCGGATCGTCGTTGATGTACGGCAGGACGTCGAACCCTTCGGCAACCAAGACCTTCGCGGCTTCGATCGTCGCCTGCACGTCGGGAAACAACGTCTGCTGATCGCCGATGACTTCCAGCTTCACCAGAGTGCCGACGCCGGCCTCGCGGGCAAGGCGGCAGGTGCGGATCGCTTCCTCGGCGGTATAGCAGCCGGCGGTGTTGGGCAGGATCGTGAAGCGTTTGGGGTCGAGGTAATCGAGAAGGTTCTCCTGTCCGGCGTCGGTGATGTTGACGCGCCGCACCGCAACGGTGACGATCTGCGCCCCGGAGGTTTCCACCGCCCGTTTTGTCTCCGCAAAATCGCGGTACTTGCCGGTGCCGACGATCAAGCGTGAAGTGTACGTTCGCCCCGCAATTTCGAATGTATCAGCCATTTCAACTCACACGATGAAATCAAATCACGAAAGCACGAAAGGGCGAAAGCACGAAAAAAGCCAAGAGATCGGCGAGGGGGTGATTTGATGGCTCATGGCTGTTTGCCTTTCGTGATGTCGAGCTTTCGTGTTTTCGTGGTTGGCTACCCACCCCCGACGAAGTGCACGATCTCAATCGCGTCGCCCTCGGTCAACGCGTGCGTGATATAGCGGTCGCGCGCGATGATCGCGCGGTTCACTTCGACGGCAATGCGCCGCTCGCGCAACCCGAGATGAGCAACGAGCTCGGCGACCGTCAGCCCATCGCGCAGGCCTTGGGGCTCTCCATTGATCGTGACGTGCACCGGCGAAAGATAGTGTTTCAACCCTGTCTTTACAACCTGGGGGGGGTTTGGTAAGGCGAGCCCACTCGCCGTTCCCACATGACGATACCATCGGCTGGACGTCCAACTCTTGCGGTCATCGACGCCGCCGCGGTGCGCGCTAACTTCGCGCATCTGCGCGCCGTCGTGCCATCCGGCGTGGCCATTCTTGCGGTAGTCAAGGCCGATGGCTACGGCCACGACGCGACGTTGGTCGCACCGCTCCTCGAGGCGGCTGGCGCCGATTGGTTCGGTGTGGCCACCGTCGACGAAGGGATCCAGCTGCGCCGTGGTGGCGTCAGCAAGCCCATTCTGGTGCTGACCGGAGCGGGGGCCGGCGACGTCGACGCGCTCCGCGAGCATCACCTGTCGGTGGCGATCTTGCACCGTGAGATGGCCCGTGAGTTGGCTGCTGCCCTGCACGGACATCGCCTCGGCGTGCACATCAAGGTCGACACCGGTATGGGTCGCATCGGTGTGCTCCCCGCGCAGTTGCCGGGGCTTATCGACGCGCTGCAACGCGGCGGCAGTTTTGCGATCGAAGGCGTGTTCTCGCACTTTGCCAACGCCGATCGCGTCGACCACGAGTACTCCGACTATCAGCTCAAGGTTTTCCGTGCGGCGATCGAGACCGTGCGTGCCACCGGAGAGCAGCCACGGTGCATCCACATCGCCAACAGCGCGGCGACGTTGACGCGGACCGATGCGTTTTTCACGATGGTGCGCCCGGGCATTTCGCTCTACGGGGTTTCACCGGCGCCGGCGCTACGCCCGGCTGGCCTGTCGCCGGCGTTGCGCCTGGTGACGCGCATCGTGCAGCTGAAAGCGGTGCCGTCGGAATTTCCCGTCAGCTACGGGCAAACGTTCGTCACCCGACGGCCGAGTGTCATTGCGGTTCTGCCGGTCGGCTATGCGGATGGCTACGACCGAAGCTTGTCGAACCGTGCCGCGGTGTTGGTTCGCGGTCAGCGTGCGCCGGTGATCGGTGCCGTGTGCATGGATCTCACGATGATCGACGTGACCGACGTTCCCGGCGTGCAACTGGGTGACGAGGTGGTGCTGTGGGGCCGGCAGCACGCTGAAGAGATTTCTGTTACCGAGGTGGCTGAGTGGCAAGGGTCGATTACCTATGAAGTGCTCACCCGCCTGGGTGCGCGGGTGCCGCGCGTCCTGCAGGATCGGCCGTGATGCGAACGGAATGTTGCACCACGAAGGACACGAAGGAGATGCAAGATGCATCGAGTGCACATGCGCTTGATCCACGAGAGAGCCTCTTTGAAATCGTGGGTGGGCGATCTTCGTGCTCTTCGTGTCCTTCGTGGTGAGCTATTCCCTTTGTAAGGATAGGGGAGGAGTGCGGGCTGATGGCGAAGATTACGCGGGCGCTGGTGAGTGTGAGCGATAAGACGGGCCTCGTGGATTTCGTGAAGGGTCTGCATACCTTCGGCATCGAGATTCTCTCGACGGGCGGCACGGCCAAACTGCTTGCGGATGCCGGCGTTCCCGTGGTCGCCGTGAGCGCGCACACCGGCTCGCCGGAAATCCTCGATGGCCGCGTCAAGACCCTACACCCGAAGATTCACGGCGGCATCCTGGGTCGCCGCGACGACGCGCATCATCAGGAACAAATGCGCGCCAACCAGATCACGCCGATCGATATGGTGGTGGTCAACCTCTATCCCTTCGAAGAAACGGTGGCGCGCCCGGACTGCCGGTTCGAGGACGCCATCGAGAACATCGACATCGGCGGGCCGTCAATGGTGCGCTCGGCGGCGAAGAACCATCACGACGTTACCGTGGTCGTCGATCCCGCCGACTATCCGACGGTCCTCGACGAGATGCGCGCCAACAGCGGGGCCGTCAGCGTCGCAACCAACACGTCTCTGGCGCGCAAGGCGTTCGCCACCACTGCGCACTACGACGGCGCCATCGCGGACTACCTGGGCAGCCGCGGCGCCGCGGATAGGCCTTTTGGGGCTACCATTCATGTCGGGCTGCGCAAAGCGCAGGATCTGCGCTACGGGGAAAACCCGCATCAGCGGGCGGCGCTGTACGGCGACTTCTTCCGCGCCGTCGAGCAGCTGCACGGCAAGGAGCTGTCGTACAACAACATCGTCGATATCAATGCGGCGTTGAACCTGATGCTGGAATTCGTCGATGATGCTGACGCCGCGGTCGCGATTCTCAAGCACAACACGCCCTGCGGCGTGGGCACGGCGTCCACTGTTCTGGAGGCCTATCGCCGCGCGTTCTCCACCGATCCCGACTCGCCGTTCGGCGGCATTCTGGTGAGCAGCCAGACGTGGACCCTCGAGCTGGCGCGCGAGGTCGACGAGATTTTCACCGAGGTGCTGATCGCGCCGGCGTTCGCGCCGGACGCGCTCGAGTTCCTGCGCAAGAAGAAGAACCGGCGCTTGATGCGCTGGCACCCCCAGGTGATGCGGGCGGCGGCCTGCGAGCTGCGTGGCGTCTTCGGTGGGTTGCTGGTGCAGGATGCCAACAGCGCGATGGAGAACCCGCAGGTGGCGAAGCTGGTGACCAAGCGGGCGCCGACCGCGGAGGAGTATGCCGGACTCGCTTTTGGCCTCAAGGTCGTGAAGCACGTGAAGTCGAACGCCATCGCTTTCGTCGAGGCGCATCGCACTCTGGCCTTGGGCGGCGGCGCGACGTCGCGTGTCGATCCGGTCCACGCGGCGCGCGAGAAGGCAGCGCGCGTGGGCATTTCACTGCAAGGCGCGGTGCTGGCGAGTGACGCGTTCTTCCCGTTTCCCGACGGCGTCGAGGAAGCTGCAGCGGCCGGAGCAACGGCGATCGTGCAACCGGGCGGCAGCGTGCGGGATGAGGATGTCATTGCCGCCGCCGACACACTGAACCTGGCCATGGTATTTACCGGCGTTCGGCATTTCCGGCACTGAGATGGCGCGGAATTTGAGGATTGGAGGATTGGAGAAGGTGAGGATTTATCGGATTGGATGGTCTCAATTCTCCAATTTTCCAATTCCCCGATCCTCCAATTCCGATTTGGTTTCATGAATATTCTGATCATCGGCAGCGGCGGGCGTGAGCATGCGTTGGCGTGGAAGATCCGTCAATCGCCGAGCGTCAAGCGCGTGTGGTGCGCGCCGGGCAATGCCGGCATCGCCGATGTGGCCGACCTCGTACCGTTGGCGGCGGACGATGTCCCGGGCTTGGCACGCTTCGCGCGCGACGAGCGCATCGATCTGACCGTGGTCGGGCCGGAGTTGGCGCTGACCTTGGGCATCGTCGACGAATTTCAGCGCCACGGGCTGCGCATCTTCGGGCCGTCGCGCGAGGCGGCGCAGCTCGAAGGTAGTAAGGCATTCACCAAGGAGCTGCTGCGGCGTCACGAAATTCCAACCGGGTTCTTCAGTGCGTTCTCCGACGCTGACGAGGCGAAACGCTTCGTGCGGGAAGTCGGTCCCCCGATCGTCGTCAAGACCGACGGGTTGGCGGCGGGAAAGGGCGTGGTCATCTGCCAGACGCTGCGGGAAGCGGAAGAGGCCGTCGAGGAGATTTTGGTGGCACGCATCTTCGGCGACGCCGGGGAGCGCGTGGTGATCGAGGAGTTTCTGGAAGGTGAGGAAGTGTCGTTCCTTGCGTTGACGGACGGGCGCACGGTGTTGCCTTTGGCCTCGTCGCAGGATCACAAGCGCGCCTTCGATGGTGAAACCGGGCCCAACACCGGCGGCATGGGTGCGTATTCGCCGGCCCCGGTGGTCACACCGGCGGTGCACGCGCAGGTCATGCGTGAGATCATGGAGCCGGTGGTCGAAGCCCTGCGCGCCGCGAAGATCGAATATCGCGGCGTGCTCTATGCCGGACTGATGATGACCGAGAGTGGTCCCAAGGTGCTCGAGTTCAACGCCCGCTTCGGCGACCCGGAGTGCCAACCGTTGATGCTCCGACTCAAAAGTGATCTGGTGCAGGTGATGGATGCCTGCGTCGACGGCCGCCTGCATGAGGTCACGCTCGAATGGGATGCGCGCGCCGCTGTGTGCGTCGTGTTGGCGGCGGCCGGCTATCCGGGAAGCTACGAGAAGGGCAAGGTGATCCGTGGGCTCGACGGGTTGCACAGCTGGCGCAACGGTGTGGTGTTCCACGCCGGCACGGCGCGCCGTGACGATAGCGTGGTGACCAACGGTGGCCGGGTGCTCGGTGTGACGGCGCTGGGCGACGACGTGCGCGCCGCCGTGCGCGAAGCCTATTGGGGTGTCGAGCAGATCGAGTGGGACGGAATGCAGTATCGGCGCGACATTGGACACCACGCTTTGGAGAGACACTCGTGAAAAACACAAACCCGCGCGTTGGCATCTTGATGGGAAGCGACAGCGATTGGGAGGTCATGGCGGCCGCGGCCCGACGCCTCGACGGATTTGCCGTTCCCTACGAGGTGACGGTGACGTCGGCGCATCGCGCCCCCCAGCGCACCGCCGCGTATGCCAGCTCGGCGCGCGATCGTGG
>CAZTDK010000464.1:0-5653 GCA_964611965.1 uncultured Binatia bacterium (SeqCode)
CAAGATGGCCGAGCAGAGCGGCATCTCCGCCGCGGTGTTACAGGAAATCGAGAACGGCCTGCGCAACCCGAGCCGTACCATCCTCCAATCGATCGCCGGCGCCCTGCGACTGTCGGCCGAGACCCTGCAACTGCAAGCCGGCGTCCTCGACCCCAAGGAAGCCGACGACATCGATGCCGTGCGCGAGATCCGGCATGATCCCAACCTCACTGAACGCCAGCGCGACATCCTCATTGAAATCTACGAAGCTTTCTGCGCCGCCAACCGCGCCGCACGCAAGTGAAGCCATGGTGAATGGTGAATGATGAATGGCGGTGAGCGCTGCGCGTTGAATGCACCATTCACGAATTCACCATTCCCGTTTCGGGGAGGCAGAGGTGCCGAGTTTCCGCCATCGCTTGAATCGTGCGCAGCAGCGTATCTACGATCGCAGCAACGCAACGGCATCGATCCCGCTGCGCGCCACGCCGCGCCTGCATCAAGCCGTGCAGGCCTTACCGGCGATCCTCCTGTCCGCTGAGAGCAGCCGCGTCGAACGCGTCGCGCAGGTGATCGCCGACGAGATCGCCAGCATCGTGCACGTGCCACGCGTGCGTATCATCGTCAGCGGCACCCGGCCATCAAATGCCCGCGGTGAGCTGCACGGCCTCTACACCCCGGCGGCACACGGCACGGCCACCATCAAGGTGTGGATGATCACCGCGAAGCTGGGCAAGGTGGTAGCCTTCAAAACCTTTCTGCGCACCCTGCTGCACGAGATCTGCCACCACCTCGACTACGCCCTGCTGCGCCTCGGCGATTCGCTGCACACCGAGGGGTTTTACAAACGCGAGTCAAGCTTGTTCTATCAGATAGGCGGCGCGGCGGCGGGGGACAGAAAATGACGAGTGACGAGTGATGGGTGACACGTGACGAGCCGGAGCCAGAGGTTTCTAACTCATCACTCGTCACGTATCACTCGTCACTGCTTTGCTACGCTGCTTCGAACAATCCCGCCGCTCCCATGCCGCCGCCGATGCACATGGTCACAATGCCCCAGCGCTTCTTTTGGCGACGCAGCTCGAGAAGCAAGGTGCCGGTCAGGCGGGCGCCGGTCATCCCGTAGGGGTGACCGATCGAAATGGCACCGCCATTCGGGTTGAGCCGCGCCGGGTCGATGCCGAGGCGATCACGAACGTACACCGCTTGTGAGGCGAACGCTTCGTTGAGCTCGACGATATCGATGTCATCGATCTTGAGGCCGTGCTGCTTGAGCAGCTTGGGCACGGCGAACACGGGCCCGATCCCCATCTCGTCGGGCTCGCATCCCGCAAAGACGCAGCCGCGGAAGTATCCGAGCGGCGCAATGCCGAGCGCTTTGGCACGGTCGGCGGACATGATGACATTCACCGAGGCACCGTCCGAGAACTGCGACGAGTTGCCGGCAGTCACGCTGCCCCCTTCCTTGAACGCTCCGGGCAGCTTGGTGAGCCCTTCCAGCGTCGTGTCGGGCCGGTTGCACTCGTCGCGGTCGACAACGACCTGCTTCTGCGACTTGGCTCCAGTGGCCTTGTCGGTCACCTCCATGGTGACGGTCATCGGCACGATCTCGTCGTTGAACTTGCCGGCCTTCTGCGCCGCCGCGGTGCGTTGCTGCGACGCAAGCGCCAACTCATCTTGCTTCTCGCGAGAGACCTTGTAGCGCTCGGCGACGACTTCTGCGGTGAGCCCCATGGGCATGTAGATCTCCTTCTTATGATCCATCAGCCACGGGTTGAACAGATTCTTCTTGTTGAAGTCGTTTTGCATCATCGTGATCGATTCGAGACCGCCGCCGATGACCGCTTCGGCACCCTCGTTCTGCACCATGTGCGCCGCCACCGCGACCGCGTAGAGACCCGACGAGCAGAAGCGGCTCACCGTGCCACCCGGTACCGTGATCGGCAGCCCCGCCTGAACAGCCACGTTGCGGCCGACATTGAACCCCTGTGGTCCCTCGGGAAAACCGGTGCCCATGACCACATCCTCGATCTCCGCGGCATCGAGTTGCGGCACCTTCTTCATGGCCTCCCGGATACAATGGGCGGCCATGTCATCCGGCCGCGTCAGATTGAACGACCCGCGAAATGACTTGGCCATCCCGGTGCGAGCGGTGGCGACAACGACAGCTTCACGCATGATGATCTCCTTCGATAGGCGACAGTGGCGGTACTCTCTCAGGAGTCGGAGCCTGTTGCAAGCCGGGGGGCGATTGCCCGGCCGTCTCCAGGGTAAGGCCAGACTGGAGCCCGTGTGCACGCACGCCGCGCGCGATTGGCCCTGTGAAGCGCTGACGCGGGTGGGCGCCGCCCGCTCAGTGTCCAGACTTGCTCGCCCTACCCTTCTTCCGGCCACTCCGGTAACCTGCGCCGATGAATGTCGTCGTACGCGTGACGTCACACTTCAACATGATGCGCACGATTTGTGGTGCCGTTTTCACGGCCGTCGTCCTGGGCGCGCAGGTGGCGGCGGCTCGGGAGATCGAGGTCCCACTGCGTTTCGATGACGCGTTCATCCGTCAGATTGTGTTGACGCAGGTGTACACGTCGCCCAACGACCAGGCGGTGCTGTGGGACACCGGCACCGGCTGCGGCTACCTGAAGCTGCGCGAACCCGAAGTCACCAGCGTCGGTTCCCATTTGCGCATTGTCAGCCGCGGCGAGGCGCGTGTCGGCACCCCGGTCGGCCGGATGTGTCTGGCGCCGCTCCAGTGGGACGGCTTCATCGAGATCTTCGAGGCGCCCACGCTGAGCGCGGACCACCATGAGCTGCAGTTTCGGGTCGTCGAATCGAACCTCTACGACACCTCTTGGAAGAAGGGATGGTTCACGGGGAAGATCTGGGACCTCGTGAAACAGTACGTCCAACCCAGCTTCCAGGCGGTGCGCATCGATCTGCATGGTCCGCTGCAAGACCTGCGCGACTTCCTGCCGCTCGTCGTCGCGCAGCGCGACGCCGAACGTGTCGCGCAAATCTTGGACTCCGTCCATCTCACCGACGCGACGCCGAACGACTCCGGAATCACCACCACCGTTGCGTTTTCCGTCGATCCGCTTGCCCCTGCGTCGCCCTCGCCGCAGCCGTCACCATCCCGATCACCTGCGCCGGAAGCGTCTGTGGCAGAAGCGCCCGTGCCGCCATCACCTGCCGCGCCATCGCCCGCACCGCAAACCCCGCCATCGTCTCCGCCGGAAGCGGCCGAACCGCAACCAGCCGCGCCGCAGTCGCCAGCGCCAGCCTCCGCCTCGCCGCAGGTTGGGTCGACGCCGGAGCCGGCCCTCACCGCGGAGGAGTTGCAGCAATGGGAAGCCTCCTGGCAGCGGTGGGACGCCTTCCTGACCTTCGTCATCAAGCAGTTTGGCAGCGAGACCTCGACGAGGGAGCTGCGCCTCACGCTCGCGGATGTGCTGATCGACGCGCGCTTCGACATTCTGGAGGCGCTGGCACCGGCAACGCCCGAGGCGCCGGACCCGACGCGCGCGCTGTTTCTGAAGACCTGGGAGCAATTGGCGCCGGTCGTTCGCCAAGCGGCAGCGGGCGTCCCGTCAGCCACAGGATTGCACTACCTGACGTTCATCACGGCGGGCGATGCATTGGCGGCGCTCGATGCGGCGGGACCCGACATCGGCGTGGACATCTCTGCTGACGGCTTACGCCGCCTGGCACGCATCGTCGCGCCGCTCAGCACCGAAGATCCTTTGCTCTACAGCACAACGGTAGATCCGGAGCTGCGCCAGGTCGTCGGCTTGGGTGCGCCGCTCCCGCCACCGGATCTGTCCGACGCGCCCCCCGATGCGGATCTCGTCTCGATGCTCACAGACAACAAACTGGGAGACCACAGACAACCAATGCAGCCTTTTGTTGACGCCGGAGTTGGGACCGCTGTCTGTTCCTCTGAGGTCGGTTGTCCAGCAGGTTCGGAGATAGCCTCTGCGGCCTGGTGGCGGCGCAACTGGCTCTTGCGCCCCGCGTTCGCCGCCGAAGAAAAGCCTGCGGACAAGACCTTGGCGCGGTGGCTCGCTGATCCGGACGTCATCGACGCGTATCTCCAAGCCGTCCGCGAAGTTCTCAACGAGGTCGTCCAGCAGACCCTGGCCACGAGCGATCTGGAAAGCCGCTACCAGCAGTTATACGGCCGGCTGGTGCGCGCCGCAGCATGGCAGGAGAGCTGCTGGCGGCAGTTCATCCGTGCCAGCGGCAAGGTGACCTACCTCAAGTCGCCTGTCGGGTCCACCGGCATGATGCAGGTCAACGAGCACGTCTGGCGCGGTATGTACGATCTACGCGGTCTGCGGTGGGACATTCGCTACAACGGACGTGCCGGCAGCGAGATCCTCCTGCACTACTTGCAGGACTACGCCATTGCCAAGAAGGAAGACGCCCACCCCGGCGGCATCGACAATCTTGCTCGCGCCACCTACGCCGTCTACAACGGCGGCCCCGGGCACCTGGCCCGCTATCGCAAACCGAGCACGAAGCACTCCCTGCGGCGGATCGACGAGCTCTTCGAGCAAAAGTACCGCGCCGTCAGCACCGGCAAGGACGTAGAGGTCAGTCGATGCATCGTCGGAGGGTGAGGGAGACAGTGACAAGTGACGAGTGACAAGTGACGAGTGACGAGTGACGAGCAAGAACGGCTATCTCCCTCTTGTCACTCGTCACTTTCCTCCTTCCACTCGCTCCACGCAGCGCTTGAACTCCCGGTGCCAGTTGGTCACGGTGCCGAACTGCTTCAAGTAGGCGTCCATTCCCATGAGGGCGCGGAAGAGGAACACTCGATGCCCGGGATCTTTGAAGATGCGGTTTTCCAGCCCGATGGTGGCGATCTGCATCCCGCGCTCCACCGAGTTGTAGTCGCGCGGGTTCCAGCGACGGTCCGTCAACACCGGCTCGAAGATGATCTGCATGATTTCGACCATCGGCTCGGGCTTGTCGTCGGGATCAAGATAGTCGAGTTGGACGAAGCACTTCGCCATGGTGGCGCGGTCGTCCGCCAGCAGCGCCCTGGCCAGGCGAAGGTACGCCGTACGGATCGTCTCGGGGAAGACACGGATCGAGCCGAAGTCCAGCATCGCCAGCTTCGGATGAAAGGTGACCAGATAGTTTCCGGGATTCGGATCGGTGTGCAGCACGCCGTATTCGAACACCTGGCGCCACAGCACGCGGAAGTACTTGATCGCCACCCAGTCCTTCAGCGACTGCTCAATCCCGGGGCCCAGAATGGTCTGGAACGGGTACCCCTCGACGTATCCCATGGTGAGCACACGGCGCGACGACAGATCCGGATACACTTCGGGGATGAGCACCTCGTCATCATCGCGAAACATTTTCTGGAAGATGGCGATGTTCTTGGCCTCGTTGATGTAGTCGAGCTCCTCATGCAAGCGCTCTTCCAACTCGCGGTAGACGTCGGACGAATCGATCTTCTGGCGCATGACGTCGCGGCCGAGGCGCGTGAAGGTTTGCAGCAACGCCTTGAGGTTCTTGAGATCCTGGTTCACGGTCTCTTCAACGCCGGGATACTGGATCTTGACAACGACCTCTTCGCCCGACTTGAGCCTGGCCTTGTGCACCTGTCCGAGCGAGGCCGCGGCGAACGCCGCTTCATCGAACTCGGCGAACAGCGCCTCGGGCG
>CAZTDK010000465.1:0-5647 GCA_964611965.1 uncultured Binatia bacterium (SeqCode)
CGACATCGTCGTTCAGCAAGTACAGCGCGACATTGGGGTACGGTGCCGAGGTGCTACTGGCCGGCTGTGATTACAGCGAGGCGTATGCGCGTGCAACGCAGCTGGCAGGGGAACGGCACGCAACCTTCGTGCACGCCTTCGACGATGCCGACATCATCGCGGGGCAGGGGACGCTTGGACTGGAGTTGCTCGAACAGCTGCCGGACGTGGATACGGTGGTCGTGCCGGTCGGTGGTGGCGGACTCCTGGCCGGCGTGACGCAGGCGTTGCGCGGCTGCGGCTCGCCAGCGCGTATCGTGGCGGTGCAGGCAGCGGGTGCGTCGTCGCTCGTGCCCAGCCTGCGTGCGGGCACGCGCATCGAGTTGCGCGCGGTGGATACGATCGCTGATGGATTGGCGACGCGTGCCATCGGCAGCCTGCCGTTCTCGATCATTCGCGATACGGTCGATCAAGCGGTCGAGGTTGACGACGCGGAAATCGCCGAAGCCGTGGTCCTGCTGCTGGAGCGTGCCAAGACCGTGGTCGAGGGTGCCGGGGCCGTCGGGCTTGCCGCCTGTCTTGCCGGCAGGCTGCCCGCCACTGCGCGGAAAGTTGCGGTGATCATTTCCGGCGGAAACATCGACATGAACCTGCTCGACCGCATCCTCAATCTGGGTCTCGTGCAGGAAGGTCGGCTGTTCCGCCTGACCACGCGGCTGGCGGATCGCCCGGGCGAGTTGCAACGGCTGGTCACCTGCATCGCTGCGTCGCGGGCGAACATCCACCAGATCAGTCATGAGCGCGCGCAGCCGGGACTGCCGCTAACGCAAGCAGCGGTGAGCTTGGAGATTGAAACGCGCGGCCGCGAGCATGTTGCCGAGGTGCGCGCCGCGCTGACAGCGGCCGGCTTTGTCCTGCTTGATGATCGCGTTGGGACCTGAATCGACGATTCCGTTGCCCAACCGGGTGGCCACACTATGACTGCGTGCTGTTCTGCCCGGCGCTCGCCGGAACAACAACCGTCGTCGTGTGGGTCACTTCCTCCGTTCCCTTCCCGTCGATCAATTCCGCGGACGCGGGCAGCACCGTGCCATACGCCAGGTCGTCATCGAGCTGGACCGTGACGCGCACAAGTCCCGAAATGATCGGCAGGTTCACCCAGGTATATACCAACCCGTCGACACTCGTCGGCTGAAAGCCCTGGACGGCGATGACGGTGACGTGTGGCGGTACCGTCAAGGTGAGCACGTTGTCGGACGTGATGTCGTAGTAACGCGCCGTGTAGGTCAGCTGGCGACCCGGCCGGGACTTGTTATGGCCCTTCAGGACGAGACGTTGGCGCGCGACGGTGCCCATGACGCGCAGACAATCTTCCGACTGGGCGGAATGACCAGCCACGTCGGCGATGGTGGCGATGTTGCACACCCGCGCGTTTGCCGGGAGGTCAAAGCCCACCTGGGCGTTGATCGTCGCACTGCCAACTCCGCTGAGCAACGGTGTGGCAAAGGTTACGGTGTTCCCGCTGACGTTGACCTGAATGCCCGCCGCCGCCGACGCGCTTATCACCGTCAACCCGGCAGGCAACGTATCGGTGACCACCACACCACTCGCCTGCGAGCAATTGTTACCGCTCCAGCGGAGTTGGAACTCCACCGCGCGCCCCGGCCGCGCCGACCCGGAGTGCGACTTGCTGATTACCAACTGATCGCAAGGTACGGCGCTCCGCGGTGTCGCGGTTGCAGTCCGCGTCGGTGCGGGGCGTGTCGTAGCGGTCGGGCCGGATGCTGGCGTGTGCGTCGGATTCGGCGAGCGCGGCGTGGGCGTGTTGGGCGCGGGCAGCGTCGCGGTCGGCGGCGCCGTTGCCGGAACACCGGCCTTGACAGTCGTCGGATCTGAGGCCGTATTGTTGCGCGTCTTGCTGTCGCCGGCGGTTGAGACACTGGCAGTGTTTGTGATCGTCGGGAAGGCCGCACTGCCGACGAACACCGTGAGTGCGATGCTGCTCGTGGCTCCCGGCCCTAGTGGTCCCGGGTTCGTACAAATCACCGTTTGTCCGAATGGGGAGCAGCTCCAACCGCCACCGCCAGCAGAGACGAAGGTCAGCCCCGTTGGGAGCGAATCTGTTAGCGTGATCGGACCGCTGGTGCTGCCGCCGATATTGGTGACGGTCAGCGTGTAGAGCCCGGTTTTGCCGACGCTGAACGGCGCCCCGTGCATCTTGGTGAGTGCCAAATCGGGTGCAATCGTCGCTGTCGGTGTTGGGGTCCACGTGAGAGTTGGAGACCACGTGTAAGTTGGAGTCCACAGGGGAGTTGGAGTCCACGTGGGAGTTGGGGTATGAGTCGGCGCGACCAACGTCATGGTGGCGGACGCCGAGTCGGGCAGGGTGTTGGGCCCTTGCGAGGTCGTCGTGCCGATGGCGGAATTGACGGAGACCGAACCGCTCGCCGATGCATTGAATGTGAGGCCGATGCTCAATGTGGTCCCGCTGGCCAGACTCGTGGGCATTCCCGAAAGCGTTACCGCACCGGTTGCGGCGTTGTAGTTGGCACCGGCTCCGGGCGGGAGAGCCGGGAAGGATACTCCACTGAGCCCAGGTGTCATGGCCAGTGTGTAGGTCACCCCCGCGGCCGTCGACGGCCCATGGTTCGCGAAGGTTACCGTGCTGCTGACGGTGGCGCCAACCGTTGCGGTTGTCGGCAGGCTGACTGTCGTTGTCACATCCGCCACCGCGTTGATGGTCGTGGTGGTCGCCGCAGCGTCGGGGGCCCCGTTGACTCCCTGATTTGTGGCCGTGGAGATTCCCGAGGTGACCGTCACCGAGCCGCTGGTGGGTGCGGTATACGATACGTTCACGGTTGCGCGCGCACCCGGGGACAGACTTGTCGGCAGTCCGGAGAACGTGACGATGCCAGTCGCCGAATTGTATACGCCGGTCGCACCGCCGGAGATGGTGACACCGGACAGCCCGGTGGGGAGCTGCAGCGTGCGGCCGACGCCGGTTGCCGTGGATGGACCGTTGTTCGCGTAGGTCACTGTGCCGCTCACCGTTGAACCCGCATTCGCACTGGCGGGGAAATTCGCCGTGGTGGTGACGTCGGCGATCGGCGTAATCGTCGTCGTTGCCGCCGCGGCGTCTGGAGCGATGTTGGCACCCTGACTTGTTACCGTAGAGATCCCACAGGTCACGGTGACAGAACCGCTTGCTGGCGCCGTGTACGACACGATGACCGTCGAGCTGGCACCCGGGTTCAGAGTACCGGGCAATCCAGAAAGCGCGACCACACCGGTCGCCGGGTTGTATACGCCAGTGGCGCCGCCGGAGATGGTTACGCCGGATAGACCGGTGGCGAGTTGCAAGCTGTAGCCGACACCCGCCGCCGTGGACGGACCATTGTTCGCATAGGTCACCGCGCCGGTGACGGTCGAACCTGCATTTGCAGTTGCGGGGAAATTGGTGGTGGTGGTTACGTCAGCGGTCGATGCAAATGTCGTGGTCGCCGCCGCCATGTCTGGAGCGACGTTCGCGCCCTGATCCGTGCTTGTGGAGATGCCGGACGTTACCGTCACCGAACCACTCCCGGGTGCTGTATACGACACGTCGACGGCCAATTCAGCGCCCGGGGTCATGTTTGCCGGCAACCCGGTCAGCGTCACGATGCCAGTAGCCGGGCTGTACACGCCGGTTGCGTCACCAGAGACGGTTACTCCGGAGAGGCCGGGGGCGAGTTGCAAGGTGTCGCCGATGCCCGCCGCCGAGGACGGGCCGTTGTTCGCGTAGGTCACCGTACCGCTGACCGTTGATCCCGCGATCGCCGATGCTGGGAAGGTCACTGTGGTGGTCACGTCCGCAGTCGGCGTAATCGTGGTCGTCGCCGCCGCCGAGTCGGGAGCCACGTTGGCTCCTTGATTCGTCGTCGTGGAGATGCCCGAGTTGACGGTCACCGAGCCGCTGGTTGGTGCCGTGTAGGACACGTCGACCGTCGGGCTGCCCCCCGCGCTCAGGCTGCTGGGTAGCCCCGAGAGGGTCACCACACCGGTGACCGAGTCGTACACACCGGTCGCGTCTCCGAAGATGCTGACGCCTGTAAGTCCCGCCGGCAATTGCAGTGTGTAGGCCACACCCACCGCGGTCGATGGACCGTTGTTGGCGTAGCTGACAGTACCGTTGACCGTCGAGCTGGCGGTCGCCGATGCGGGGAAGCTCACGGTTGTGGTCACGTCGACGACCGGCGCCGGCTGATAGCCAAAGTCGACGCTAGCAATACTCGTGGTCTGGTTGACGAGATCCGTGCGCCCGTCAAGGGTCGCATCCGGATCGGCAATTTGTGGCGCGCCCGCCGGCAACGTCGAGGTGTCGACCGCAACACGGAAGTCGCCCGGTGCGAGCCCGGTGAAAGTGTAGCTGCCGTTGGCATCCGTTGGCATACGAGCGAGCACGTTGCCGTCACCATCGTAGAGGACGACCGTCACGCCGCTCGCTCCCTCACCCGCATTGAACGTGTTGCTGAAGTTTGCATCGAGCCAGACCAGATCGCCCAAGCTAATCGGGTTGGATCCGGGTTTCCTCAACGCCGCATCTACTGTCGTATTGTTTTCACCTGCGGCAAGCGTGAGCGAGACCCGTCCCGTCAATGGATCCGGATCACTGTCCACCGTGCGATCCGCGCCCACGAGCGCCGTACCAAACGAATATCCAGTCGGCGCGACGAAGCCCACCGCGTAGTTGCCTGGCGCCAGACCGGCAAATTCATAGGTGCCGGAGGTGTCGGTGTGCGCGGTGGCCAGCAGTTGACCGAAATTGTCGTACAGATCAACGACGACCCCTGGGAGGCCTGGCTCACCTGCCGTTTGAAGCCCATCGCCGTTGGTATCGTACCACACCCGATCGCCGATACGCGCCGGGCTGACGCCGGCAATGTACATGCCCGCGTCCATGTCGGCGTTGTTCTGCCCCGCCACCACCGCGAGCGTCGCGAAGCCGGTTGCCGGGTTGGGATTGCTGTCCTTCGTCGCATCGCCGCCGGCGTTTTGTGGACTGATCGTGTACCCGCCGGGTGCGACGAATTCGACCTGGTACGTCCCCGCCGGCAGACCCGCGAACTCGTAGGCACCCGATCCGTCGGTGACGGTCGTGGCCATCAACGTTGTGCCCGTCGAGTCGTAGAGATTGACGGTCACTCCGGCGATCCCCGGCTCGCCCCCGGTTTGAATGCCATCTTGGTTGGAGTCGTACCACACCCGGTCGGCAATGCGTGCCGGGGCGGCGCCACCGGTCAAGTACATACCGGCATCCACCGTGTCGAGCCCAGCGCCAGTGACCGTCACCACGGCGGTGCGACCGGTACTGCTGTTCGCGTCGCTGTCGAAGGAATCGGCCAGACCGCTGTTGCCGCCGACATCTTGCGTCGTGAACGAATAGCCGGTCGGTTTGACGAACTCGACCACGTAGCTGCCCGCAGGCACAGAGTCGAACGTGTAGAAGCCCGAGCCGTCGCTCTGCGTCGTGCGCAAGACAGTCGTGCCCGCGGAATTGCGCAGATTGACGGTGACCCCGGCAATGCCCTTTTCGCTGGGATCCTGGATGCCATTCTGGTTCGTGTCGAACCAGACGTAGTCGGCGATGCGTCCGGCGTTTGTCGACGCCGTGTCGAAGAAGTTGTTGTTC
>CAZTDK010000466.1:0-2119 GCA_964611965.1 uncultured Binatia bacterium (SeqCode)
GGTCGGCGAACGCGGTGGCGATCACCTTGGCGCCGCGGTCGTGGCCGTCCTGGCCGAGCTTGGCCACGAGGATGCGCGGCCGCCGACCGGCGGCGGTGGCGAACTCGTCGACGGCCTCGCGCACCTGGGCGAAGCCTTCGTCGCCCTCGTAGGCGGCGCCGTACACGCCGGCGATGCTCCGGATCGTCGCGCGGTGGCGGGAGAACACGTCTTCCAGCGCGTCGGAGATCTCGCCGATGGTGGCGCGCGCCCTCGTGGCCGCGATCGACAGCTCCAGGAGGTTCCCCGTGCCGCGGGCTCCCTCGCGCAGCGCGTCGAGCGCCGCGCGGCAGGCGGCTTCGTCTCGCGTGGCGCGCAGTTCGGCGAGGCGGGCGAGTTGCTGCTCGCGCACGCTGGCGTTGTCGACGTCGCGCACCTCGACCGAGGGCTCCTCGGCCAGCCGGTACTTGTTGACGCCGACGATCACTTCCTCGCCGCGGTCGATGGCGGCCTGCTTGCGCGCCGCCGCCTCCTCGATGCGGAGCTTCGGCATGCCCGACTCGACCGCCTTGGTCATGCCGCCGAGCGCCTCGACCTCCTCGATGAGCTTCCAGGCTTCGTTGACGAGGCTGCTCGTGAGTGCCTCGACGTAGTAGCTGCCCCCGAGGGGGTCGACCACCTTGGTGACCCCCGTCTCTTCGGCGAGGATCAGCTGCGTGTTGCGCGCGACGCGTGCGGCGAACTCGCTCGGCAGCGCGATGGCCTCGTCGAACGAGTTGGTGTGCAGGCTCTGCGTGCCGCCGAAGACGGCGGCCATGGCTTCGACGGTGGTGCGAATGACGTTGTTGAACGGGTCCTGCTCGGTGAGGCTGGCACCCGAGGTCTGACAATGCGTGCGCAGCATGAGCGAGGTCTGCTGCTTGGGATTGAAGTGCTTTTGCACCAGCGTCGCCCACAAGAGACGCGCCGCGCGCAGCTTGGCCACCTCCATGTAGAAGTTCATGCCGATGGCGAAGAAGAACGACAGGCGTCCCGCGAAGGCGTCGATGTCGAGCCCCTTCGACAACGCGGCGCGCACGTACTCGAGCCCGTCGGCGATGGTGAACGCCAGCTCGAGGTCGCAGGTCGCCCCGGCTTCCTGCATGTGGTAACCGGAGATCGAGATGGAATTGAACTTCGGCATCTCGCGGCTGGTGTACTCGATGATGTCGGCGACGATGCGCATCGAGGGTTTCGGCGGGTAGATGTAGGTGTTGCGCACCATGAACTCTTTGAGGATATCGTTCTGGATGGTACCGGTGAGCTTGGCGCGCGGCACGCCCTGCTCTTCACCGGCGACGATGAAGTTGGCGAGCACGGGTAGCACGGCGCCGTTCATCGTCATCGACACGGACATCTTGTCGAGCGGCACGCCCTCGAACAGGATCTTCATGTCCTCGACGGAATCGATGGCGACGCCGGCCTTGCCGACGTCGCCGACGACGCGCGGATGATCGCTGTCGTAGCCGCGATGCGTGGCCAGATCGAACGCGACCGACAGGCCCATCTGTCCGGCGGCGAGGTTGGCGCGATAGAAGGCGTTGGATTCTTCCGCCGTGGAGAAGCCGGCGTATTGGCGGATCGTCCACGGCTGCCCCGTGTACATCGTGGCGCGCGGGCCGCGCAGGAACGGGAACGTGCCGGGTACCGTGTCGGTGAACTCGATGTCTTCGACGTCAGCCTTGGTGTACAGCGGCTTGACGTCGAGGCCTTCGGGCGTGTGCCAGATCAGGCCGTCAGGATCGGCGCCCTTGCGGTCTTTGCTGGCTAGCTTGCGCCACAGGTCGAGATCCGCCCGCGGGTTGGATTCAGACATCGCTGGTTCTCCTTAAGTCCTTACGGTCGCTCGGCGTGCGGCCAAGCGCCGACATTAGCAATTCTCCTCCCCCGTGCAAACCGGCTGCGCCCGGCGTCTTTTCTGTAGGCCGCTCCCGTTGGTCGCTATGCGGTGCCGTCGCAAGAATTCGATTGCGCGTAACATGACTTCACTTGCCGGCGGGCTTGCCGCCTGGACTTGGCCGTTCACCAACGGGAGCGGGTTGCAGAAATGGCACCGGCTGCAGGCCGCGGGGGGAGAGTGCGGCGCTGCGGCGATTTGTGC
>CAZTDK010000466.1:2129-5638 GCA_964611965.1 uncultured Binatia bacterium (SeqCode)
GAGGGCACGCGCTCGCGAGCCCGCTGCTCTTGGTTCTGACGGCCTGGATGGTCATCGGGCTCGCGCTGATCGGGATCGGCTTGTTGTTTCATCGGCTGGGCCGCGCGCCGGTGACGACTGTTGAGTCGTTGCTTCAATCGTTCTGGCTCGGTTGGGCGCTGCTGCTGCTCTTGCTGCAGCTCTGGCACTTCTTTCTGCCGGTGGGCCGGCGTGCCGCCGTGGTTACGGCCGTGCTCGGGCTGTTCGGCATTGTGGTGGGCGGCTGGAGGCCGTGGGCGGCGTTGCTGCGTGGCCTGCCGCGGCATTTGCTGGCGCTCGCCTTTTTCATGCTGCTGGCGCTGGGTCTGGCGGATCGTGCTCTCGACGGCCCACATTTTGGCGACGTCGGGCTCTACCACTTGCCAGTGGTGTACTGGGACGAAGCGTACCCGATTGTGCCGGGTCTCGGGAACTTGTACGTGCCCTTCGGGCACAACATCTCGTATTTCCTTTACGTTGCCCTTCTCGATGTCGGGCCATTCGCGCATCGCTCATTCCATCTCGTCAATACCATCCTGGTGCTCGCCCTGTTTGCGCGCGGGCTGCTGGGTATCGACCGGGTGGCGCGGGTGCGGCATCCGTGCGCGCCGCACGACGCGTACTGGGCGTTGGTCCTCCCGATCGCGGTGGCGCAAGCGTTCAGCATCTTCCTCACCAGCCCATCGCCCGATCAGCCGATCTTCGTGCTCGGCCTCGTGCTCGCGGGAGAATTGGTGGCGTTCGTCGGCCGCTCGGGGCCGCGGCGCGCGCCGGACTTCGACGTGCTGGCGATCACGCTGCTCGCCACTGCGGCGGTGACCGTGAAGCTGTCGATTGCCGGGTTGGCGGGTGCCGTCTGGTTGCTCGTCATGGTGCGGTGGCTGTGGCATGACCGCCCGCTGCGCCAGGACGGCGGGTCTACGTTGGCGACGGTGATCCAGCTCGGTGCGATCGGTGCGACGATCTGGGTTACCGGAAACATCGTGCTTACAGGGTGTCCGTTGTATCCGAGTGACTTCGCGGCGTTACCCGTCGACTGGCGTGTGCGGGTGGATGCGGTGAAGTGGATCGAGGCGCCGATGGTCTGGGGCGGGCCGCTGTGGAAGGTCATCTGGAACTGGCCGTGGGTCGTGCGGCGGTTGGATTCGCTTGGGTGGGTGGATCGCTCGTACCTGGTGCCGATGGCGATCACGCTCCTTGCCACGCCCGCTGCGTGCGTGCACCGGGTCATACGGCGCAGCACCGGGGTTCGTCGCCTCCCGTTCGTCATCCTCGTCCCGGCACTGCTGTCGTTCGCCTTCTGTTTCGCGACGACGCCGATGCCGCGTTACTTTGGGGCAACCCTTTGGATACTGGCGGTCGACAGTCTGTTGCTGCTCATGGGGAGCGCGGTGTTCGGTGCGGGCCGGGTCAGTCGGGTGGTCGCCACGCTCGGCGTCGTGGTGGCGACAGGGAGCGTGCTGTTCGTGCAGCGGCCGCCGCTGCTGCTGCCGGCGGGAAAATTCGAAATCATGCCGGCGCCGGAGGTGGAGGTGGAACACTTGCCGTCGGGATTGGGAGTGCGCGTGCCGCGCGTCACGCAGACGTGTTGGGATGCGCCGCTACCCTGCACGCCGGATCCCAATCCAGCGCTGCGCGTGCGGCGGGCAGGGGACCTGGGGTCGGGGTTTGCGATCGACACGTCGGCGCCGCCGTCCGAGCGTCGGCCATGATTGTCAGGTTGTTGGGTTGTTGGTTGTTAGGTTGGTATGATCCTTGGGGCGACGTTCCAGGACCCAACAGCGTAGCAACCAACAACCTAACAACTTATTCCGGCGGTAGTTAGGCCTTGCGCACCATGACCTCGCGCTCGCCGTACAACTTCTTCACCTTGACCGTTCCCGGTGGTGCGGCGTTGAGGCACAGCTCGCAGAGCGTGCACTCGTCGAGATGCTTCTCCACGATCTGCAGGGCGCCGCTGTCGGCGCGCGCAAAGATGTTGACCGGACACACCTCGACGAGCTGCTTGACGGCCGCCGCATCGGCGGCGACCGCGGCACTGACTTCGACTTCGATGAATAGGCTCATGACGATTTACCTCGCTGATCGCGCGTCGCTGGTTGCACGTAGCACGTGGACGGATGCAGAGGCTACGGGCCACGTGCCACACGCCACGTGCATCTTCATATGCTCAAGCGCTTCTTTACCAGTCCCGGGATATCTTCAATGCGCTCGGCAATCGAGATGCCGGCGGCTTCGAGGCGCTTGATCTTTTCGGCAGTCGTATCGGCTTTGCCTTCGACGATGGTGCCGGCGTGGCCGAAGCGCATGCCGGGCATCTCGTCCATGAAGCGGCCGGCCATGAACGCGACGATCGGCAGCCTCGACTTCTGCTCGACGACGTAGCGCGCCAGCTCCGCCTCCATGCGCCCACCCGGCTCGCAGTAGATGACGATCGCCTTGGTCTCGGGATCGGCTTCGTAGAGCGGCATGAGATCGGCATAGGTCGAACCGATCACCGCGTCGCCGCCGATCGACACGGCGGTCGACTGTCCAAGCCCGGCGGCGGTCAACGTGTTGCACATCTCCGTCGTCATGCCGCCGGAGCGGGACATCACACCGATCGGTCCCTTGGTGAACGCCTTGCGCGCGTCCTCGGCGCGCCCACCGAGACCGCCCATCTTGGCTTCTCCCGGGGACAGCACGCCCAGGCAATTCGGCCCGATGATGCGGGCGCCCCGCATGCGTGCCAGCTCCACCATCTGCGCCACTTCGTAGCGCGGGATGCGTTCGGTGACCACGACGATGAGCTTGAGGCCCGCTTCGAGCGCTTCGTACAGGGCATCGCGGGTAAACGCCGGTGGCACGGCCACCACGGAGCCGTCGACGCGCGTCTTGGCGGTGACGGCGCGCACCGTGTCGTAGACCGGAATCCCGTAGACGTCGCGGCCGCCGCGTCCGGGGGTGACGCCGCCAACGATTTTCGAGCCGTAGTCCAGGCACTCGCGGCTCATGCTCACGGCCTCGCGGCCGGTGATGCCTTGGATGATGAACGTGGTGTCCTTGGTAATCAGGATCGACATGAATATCCTCAGCTCTTGTTCTTTGCGATCAGCGATCAGCCACCAGCGATCGGCTTGTACTCGTGTCCTTCGCGATCAGCTGTTCTTCATCTTCGCCACGGCGCGGCCCGCCGCCTCGAACATCGAGACCGTGCGGTCGCAGTACTCGACACCGTAGTGCTTGAGGATCTTGAACCCCTCGGTTTCCCACGAGCCGGGGATGCGGAAGATGGCGATTTTGTCCGCCGGATCGCAGCCTGATTCGACGACGCCTTTGATCACGCCGCGCGCGACGATATCGACGCGGGTGTTCGAGACGACGTTCATCATCACGGCGATCTTCTTCACGCCGGGCTTGGAGAGGATGAGCTTGGTGAGCTCGCAGGCCTTCGAGACACTGGGGTTGCCGCCGATCTCGCAGTAGTTCGCGGGCTTGCCGCCGTGCTTGCG
>CAZTDK010000467.1:0-5597 GCA_964611965.1 uncultured Binatia bacterium (SeqCode)
CTAGCCGTGATGAGCAACAGACCGGAACCATAAGCCATGGCATCTCCTGAAAGCCATACGAGTCGCCTGTCGTTCTATGGACGACTGGCGGATCACCTGACGCGGCAGCCGTTGTCGATGCAGGACGTTTCGGTCTCCCTCGAAGGCGATAGGCGACAAGCCCTCCTCAAGCGTGATGGTTACTTCGCTTTCACGGAGCTATCCTCCAAGCGGAGCAAAGTTCGTTGTCGGTGCTTACTACAAATCGAGCGGGCTGGTGAAGGCGACGAGCGTCGGGTCGTTCCCTTCCGTGATAAAGCTGGTGAAACGAAGAATTTCATCCAGCAGTCGCTGGACGATGCACACCAAAACGCGATCTACAACGGCTATGCGGATTTTTTCGTATCCTCGCAGGGGCCCGGCCAGCCCGACCTCTCAGCCGCCGTTCGCCCCGCCTGTAAGGGCGAGCTCAACCTGAAGGACAACAACGCCCACTCGGTGAAGAAGGTCATGACCAATCCGTGATCGTTCGTCACCAGAACGTTCGCACCCTGCGAGGCAATGAGCGCTGATCTTGGGCAGCCAGTCCAAGATCGATACCTCAGTCCGAATTACATCGGCGGCGTGGTCTGCATCGACAGGACCGGCGTGCAATCCGCTGCCACTCCCGAGGCCTCCAGCCGTTGCGCCATCGCCGCCTTACGCGACGTCAGCTCGGCGAACTGTGCCGCGCCGGCGTCGGCGTCGGTATCGGCGGTGAGGCGCCAGGCGATGACCGCGTTGCAATAGACGATCAGCCGCTGCGCGTCGGTCTGTGGCGTGAACGCTGGAGGCACATCGAGGTTGTGCAAGCCGTCGCGGAGGTCGGACACCTTGCCGAACTGAGTTTCCAGGTCCCCGAACATGGTCGTTTCGCTGGGCAAGTCTGTGGCGGGCAGCTTGCCGCGTGTCGACCGGCAGGCCGCCGCCT
Organism: uncultured Binatia bacterium (SeqCode); assembly: GCA_964611965.1. Lineage (GTDB taxonomy): Bacteria > Desulfobacterota > Binatia > HRBIN30 > HRBIN30 > CAZTDK01. Next base: position 950 of record CAZTDK010000467.1, read on the forward strand.
CAGCCCCCTGGAGCTCCTGGCAATGGCGATCGTGATCACTTTGCGCGGTCGTACGCTTCTTCTTGAGATCGATGAGCTGAAGTGCGATGGCGTCCTGTACCGCCATCGGCAGCGCCAACCGGATGAGAGAGCAGTCGCGTGGCGCGTCCTTGTCATGTTGTGGCAAGGCCTCGCACGCAGTGATACCTGCCGTCGTGGCGGGTAACACCAAGTTGCTTCCCGCGGGTCCCGCTTGCCAGGCGGCGACGGCGGCAACGCGATAGAAGGCGACCGCGTCTTTTGGATCCTTGGCGCTTTGGGCATCGGCGCTGGCGTCACGCGAGACTTGCGCCAGCTGCTGCTCGATCGACGCCGTGTCAGCTCCCGCCTTGCGTGCGTTCGACAGCTGCGTATCGGCGCTGTTCAGCTTGTCGTTGAGCGGGGCCAATTGTGCCGCGCTACCGCAGCCATTGGCCGCGAAAGCGAAAGCCGAAATACAAAGGATGAGGTGCAGTCTCATGTCGCTGTGGCTCCTTTCAGGATCTGGTTGATCTCGGCGTCGGCGAGCATTCCAATCGCGCCGCCTTGCAGGACACGGCCGATCAACGTGCGATACAAAAACAACCACTCCTTGCTGCCGAGCTGGCCGCGCTTCGTCACCACCAGATTCGTCAGCATCGTGGCGAGATCCTTCAACGCCGCCTGGTTTGTCGAGGCGGCATCGGTGTTCCCAGCCACGGCGCGCACGCCGGTAACGATCGCCTCCTCCAGGGTCGGGCCGAACAGGGGACTGCCCTGGGCGCGTCCGCCGGCGGCTTGGGCCACGGAGAGAAGATCCCCAATGAGTGCTGCCCCAATTCCGCCACCCGGCAACGCGGTGAACAGGCGCTGCGGGTTGGCCAGCGCCTCCGCGGCAACGGCCGAGGCGATCGTCAACCAGCTCTCCGGGGTCAGAAGCGACTGCGTATCCTGGCTCAACCCCTGTGCGACCCCCTGCACGATTTGTTGCAGCTCGGTGTTTCCGCCGGCAAGCATGCCAGGGGTTTGCGTGGCTTGTTTCAGGAAGACCCCGGCCAAATCGGTGAGTTGTTGGCGCGACAACAGGCTCTTGATTCCCGCACCTGCCGCGCCGAGGCCGTTCTTCAGTCCGTCGACAACTTGCAGGACCATCGAGCCCACGACGTTCTCCCACGGGTTGTTCTTGTCGAGGAACGCGGGGCCGTGTGTCTTCAGGGTATCGAGGACGTCCACGGCGAGATTGATGCCGAGATCGGAGTCGAACGGCGGTGCTGCGCCCTTCAATGTCGCCGCAACTTTGCTCAGGAGATCCGAGGCGATCTGCTCGGCGGGCTTGTCTGCACGTCCCAGAAAGAGCTCGGGCCGCTCGGCGACGACGCCCAAGGCGGCCTTGTAGAGAGCAATGAAACCGCTCTGGCTGAATTGGTTCGTCAGCCCCGTTGTGCTTGCTTCGCTGAGTAGCGCCTGGGTCAGTGCTCCAATGGCGGTGCTCGAATCGAAGCCATGGCCGAAGAATACACCCGGATTGGCGGCAAGCGCGGTCAGCGCGGTGCTCGCCGCAGGCCCGAGCAGCGCATCGGTCACGTCATGCCATCGGCTTTGATCCGCCAAATTCGCAGGCAGGGCGTCGATCACTGGTTTCAAGGAGCTCTTCACCAACTGCTGCAAGTCCTGCTTGCCCAGCAGCAATCCCGATTGCTCGCTGAGCGTCGTCAGGCCGGCGCGCAAAAAGATGCCGATGGCGCGCTCGGCAAACTGTGTCTTGGGGCCGAACTGCTCGCCGTCGTCGGGAATGAAGCTGCTCAGGTTCGTAGCAAGACCGCCGATGAGCTTCTCGCCGGTTCCTCCCACACCTAAGACCGACGGATTGGTTCCGACGAACTCGAGACCGATATCGGCTATGGTAATGGCAATACGGCCGAGCGGCGACAGCGGCCCCTTGCCGCTTGCCCACTGCTTGATCATCACCGCGCCGCCGATGGCCACCGCACGCTGGGGAAACGACGAGGCGGTCTTGGCGTCGTTCGCCTTCAGCTGGACGGCCATCGCGAATAGCGTCTGCTCGGCACCTGGGACATCGGGCGCCGGCGCGTTGTCGCGCCACAGCTTGACCAGGGGGTCACGTTGCAGCAACTCCTGGTGCGTTGGAATGAACGCTTCGGTGATGAAGTCGATGTGGTCAAAGCCGGCGCTGATGCCGTTTGGGAAAAGCGCCGCTTTGTCGCGTTCGTACTGATCAAGCGCGGCAGCGCCCTCTTGGCCTAATCGAATCAACGAGCGAATGGCAAAGAGAATGAGCTCTGGGTCCATGAACGGTGTCCTCCTTTGCAGCTACAGCGGTGTGCCACGTGGGGTGAGCAAAAGTCGTCCCGGAGCCAACTGCGGTGCGGCGCCGCCGGCAGCCGCGGCAAAGGTCTCGCCGGCCGTCTTGGGTGGCACCTTGACGGAAGACTTCTCGTCTGCGGCTGCGGTATCCTTCGATGTGGGTGTGTTCTGCTTGTCCGGACCGCCCAGCAGGCGCACAAATGCCGAGAGGCTGCTGAACGCGTTGAACCAGAAAGGTCCGCCGAGCCCGATGAGGACGCCGGCGAGCAACACCGACACAAACCATCGGGCAAAGCGTCCGCTCGAACCGAACGAGATGGCCCCCCAGTGCAGGCTCGCCAGAGTCAGCCGCTCTTTGCACGTTGGCTGCGTCGGTTCATCCAAGCACCACGGATAATACGCCGCGCCGATCGGCAGACCGAGGGCCGTCGAGACCGCCATCTGTTTGTTGAGGAGCGCCATCTTCTCTCTGAGCGCTTGGTAGTCCGCACTATCGTCGGCTCCCGGAGCAACCGGTGGTGATGTTGGGGTGCCCGCAGTCGAAGCCGGAATCGTGCTCGGCGTGGGCGACGGACCCTCCGGTGCCGTGGCCGACTTGTTTTCCGGGACGGCGCCTTGGGCAACCGCAGTGGGCGCCTTGGGCGGCGCCACTTCTGCTTGCTGCTTTTTGAAGGCGTCCGTGATGCTCTGCGACTCGGCGAGGACGCGTGCGGTCAACTGTTGGTCGGTCAGGAATGCAGTGAAGAGGCGGATGGCGTCGATATTCAACGCGAATGCCAACAGAATCGCGACCAGCAACGATATCATCTGGGCGCGCTGGGCGAAGTACGCGGTGGCACCGTCTTCGAAGCGCTCGAAGCGGCGCGCGATATCATCCACGACTTGGATCGCACGCTCGCGGCCAGATGACCAGAGCTGTTTCCCGAGCTCGGTGTCGGCGAATCGCTCGGCGAACTGCGCGAGCGTCAAAGAGTCCAGTTGGCGCGGTGCGAACCAGGTGCGGAGACTGAGGAAACGCCCATCGTGCTGCTCGATCGCAGGATTGCTGGTGAGCGTATCGAGGAATTCTGCGAGCAGGGCATTCCTCCCTACTGCCGCGACTTTCGGAGCGCTGAACAAGGTGCGTAGTCTGTCTGACAACCCAACCTTGCTGTTGCCGGGTGGTGCGCTGATGGGCGTTGCCTGGAGGGCTTTCTTGGCTGGGTCGGCGTCGATGCTTGCGAGCATGGGGCCCACACGGGGCCAGATCACTTTCTTAAAGAGCTGCGCAAGCATCCGCTCCAAGCCGCTCTGGCGCATGTTGAAGAAGTGATGAACGGCCTCGGTTATGGCCGTCACCATCGTGCAAAAGATGATCATCGCCAAGGCAAAGGCGAGACTCGCGTTCAACCAGATCATGGGTTCCCTCTGCAAGCGGCGCAGCGTTGTTTTTTCCGTAAAATCTGCACGACGAGACTCCCGCTGTTTTGCCGGGGGCGTGTAGCATAGGTGCGATTGCATCAACGTCTCGCGAGCGTCTGCGCTGCCGTCTTTTTTTGGGAACGATGCCGATTTGCCGTCGTTCTGCGAGATGGCGACCTCCGGATTGCAACAAACCGCACACGCGTTGCATCTTCTCACTGCAGTAGCGCCCTGGGGGAGGGAGGCACCGGTGATGCGGCTCCTGACGACGAATGCTGTGCTGGTGTTGGTAGCCGGGGTGGCCGTAGCGCAACCGGTCTTTCGCGCCGCGGCGACCCACCCGCTGTCCGGCCAGACGAACGATGCGACGTCGTTGTTTGCCCTGGTTGATGTCGGCTCGCTGGACGGCCCGCTCGACCGCATTGCGGACGTGATCGCAGGCGTGCAGAGTGGGAATGGGCCGGTAGGCCTGCTGTTCGGCAAGGGCGACGGGACATTTGTTGACGGGCCGAATACCAGATTGATCGCGACTCCCTCCGCCATGGCCGTTGCGGATTTCACGGGCGACGGCATTCCCGACCTGCTGGTTGGCGAGATCTCCAATGTGGCGGTCTTCTTCAAAGGCACCGGCTCCCCGATCCTCGCGCCGTTTGTGGCGCAAGGCGATCCGCTCCCTGCAGGGATGGGACCGGTGGCGATTGCGACGGGTGATATTGACGGCGATGGGAAAGTGGATGCCGTCGTCATTGATGAAGGGACGGGCACCGGTGGAGTAACCGTGCTCCTGGGCCAGGGAAATGGCTCCTTCGTGCATGTGGGAACGTGCGTTGCCGGTCCAACACCGAATGCAGACTGCCGTGAAGACAGCGACTGTGGGCTGCACGGCACGTGCAGTGGCGCCCTGGTCCAGGCCGGGCAGGGGAGT
>CAZTDK010000468.1:0-5591 GCA_964611965.1 uncultured Binatia bacterium (SeqCode)
GACGGCCCCAGACCCTGCAGCGCCGCGAGTACGCGTACCGAGTCGGGAATGAAGACGCGGGCGCGGCCTGCAGCCACGCCCGCGAGAGTCTTCGCGACGACGGTCTCGGGTGGTAGGCGACGTCCATGTCGCAGGATGCGCGGGACGTCGCCCGCGCGCAGCAGCGGCGTGTCGATCAGCAGTGGATAGACGGCGGTGAGCGTGACCCTGGCGCGTGCCAGCTCGGGACGGATGGCATCGCAGAGCCCGGACACGCCGAACTTCGATGCGGAATAGGCGCCGAGCGCCGGCCAGCCGTGCATTGCCGACGCGGACACGAGGCACGCGACGGCGCCCTTCGAGTGCGCGAGCGCCGGCAGCGACGCGCGTAGGACATTCGCGGTTCCCAGCAGGTTGATCTGCACGACGCGATCGAACTGCTCCGCCGTCTGATCGGCAAATTGGCCCGGACCGAGAATCGCCGCGCAATGGACGACGAGATCGATTCCGCCCAGTGCCGCGCAGAACTCCTCGACCGCGGCGGCCACCTCGTTAGCCGCGCTGACGTCGGCCACACGGCTCTCGGCGCGCCCGCCAGCGGTGCGAATCGCTTCGGCTGTTACACCCAACCCTTCCGCGGAAACGTCAACGAGCCCAACCGCCACCCCGCGCCGTGCCAGCGTCTCCGCAAAGCAGCGCCCAATCCCACTGGCCGCACCAGTGACGATCGCCGCCTTCCACGGTGTCGAGCCCATCTTACAAACTCGTCATGCGTTCCCGGTCTCTGGTCCTTGGCCCCTGCGCACTTGTTGCTTCGTACTTGTCACTCGTCACTTGTCACTCGTCACTTTCCTAGGGCAACACCATCGGCTTGTACGTGAAAGTGCGGAACAGATGCGCCTGGTCCCCCACGTGCCCGCTTGCCTTCCCGCTCCCTGGCTTGAGGTGACGGATGTAGGCGCTTTGCCCGGGCGCAATCACGTTGAAGCCCACCGGTGGAAGGGAGGCGGAGAGGTACTGCATGTACGTGCTCCGATTGTGTTCCGGCGCGCTGCCGAAATGGGTCGGCAGGATGCCGGCGGCAAACATGGAATCCGTGAGACTCTCGAGGCAATCGAAGTCGAGGTTGTTGCGGTCCGGCCAGCCCCACAAGGTCATGTCGCTGGTGCCGAAGCCCGGGACATTGAAGTTCCCGTTGCACGTTCCGTAGGACAGTCGCGGCAGGGGCGCCGTTCCCTGCAAGAGATCGACCGCCTGGTTCAGGCTCTCGATGAAGATTTCGTCTCGGTGGCCGCCGAAGTAGTCACCGCTGTACTGCTGCGGCACGCCCGATTGGGCACCTTCGAGAGCATGTAGTGCCATGTTGTACGTGGTCTCACCGAGGTAGCCACCAAAGTTGATGGTCCCGACGTATGGCGTCTCGGCCGTCATACCGCCGCCGAAGAGGTTGGTCTTGAAGGCGTACCACCACTGGAACAGGATCGACAGACCTGGTTGCCCGAGGAAGGGACTGTAGTTCGGATCGTAGTGGCCGCTGCCGTCGGGCGGATAGATCTTGGAGGTGTCGTTCAAATAGTCGTTCCACATCACCAGCGTGTTGAGCGCGGCGGCCAGGTTGGGATGCTGTTGCGGGTCGGTGAGCGGTGAGCCCTGGGTCGCGAGGTTGTTGTAGGCCGCCTGAATCAGCGGCACGAATCGGCTGGCCATCGGGGCAACCGTATCCTCGCTATTGTCGATGGTGCCGATGTCTTTGGCGATGAGGCGCATGTCGTCGAGGGCGAGGTTGGTACCATGCGCCAGCAAAAAGGCGATGCGTTCGGAGCGATAGATCTCGCCCCAGTGCTCGTCGTGATTGTTGCCCTCGAGGACGCACGGTTGATCCGTGGGCTTGGTGTTCCAGTTCGTCAGGTAGCCTTGCTGTGGATTGACCGAGTAGATCAGCCGGCTGAACGGCGTGTACATCGTTCCGTCAGAGTTGGGCAGCCACTCTTGCGAACCCGTACCGTCGGACGGGAAGCGATCGTCGAAGCCCGGTGGGTAGTTCACTTTGCTGCCGGCGCTCCAGTACGCGATGTTGCCGAGGTAGTCGGCGAAAAAGAAATTGTGCAGCGAGACGATCTTGGCGACGGCATTGTCGAAGTCGGTGAAGTTCTTCGCGGTGTTGAAGCTGGCGAAGCCGTCCAGCGTGGATTGCTCGTTCTTCCAGTATGCGGTCTTCTGCGTGTACGCGCGCGGATGCGCCGGATCGGTGAGCAAGTCGAGCGAGATCACCGGACCATGGAAGTGTTGCGCGTCGCAATCGTTGACGCGAAACACATTGAAGAGGATCGGCGCGCGGCTCGGCGGGCCGTACTGCGGGGCATGCGTGGGGTTTTCACCAGCGTAGTGCACGACCTCGACGCGCCGGTCCATTTGCCGGTAGGTGCCGTTGAACAGGAAGTAATACTGGCTGTCGGCGGTTTGCGGGTTGGTTGGGGCGCGCGCCGGATCGAGGCTTTCGATGTAGACCGTTTCGTTGTCCATCTCCCCCGAGGTCGTCGTGAAGGCGAAGCGATCGGTCGTTCCGATCAGCACGCCCGGGGCGCCGGGAATCTTCATCCCGCCGACGGCGAAGTCGGGTGTTCGGGAATACGCCTCGTTGTTGATGTTGGGGTTGTCAAAGCCTTCTTGCGGCCCGCCCCACAGCAGGGCTTGATGATTTTCCGAGCGAAACGGCGCGACCACCCAGGCGTCGCTGCCATGTAAGCGGGGTACGGCGAAGCGCTTGGCGCGGCGCTCGATCCCACTGCGCAGCCGATCGAAGTCGCGCAGCGCATGCAGGACCGAGGCGGGCGGTATCTGGTCGAGAAAGTCACTGTGTGCAACGGCGGAACGGGTCGTCGCCGGTTGGGCGCCGAAGGCGCACGGCGGCGGGGGAGCGATGTTCAGGGTGCCGGTCTCGGTGATGACCGGGCCGATGGCGCCGCTGGCCGGTACCGACGTCGGGGCTTTCGGATCGTTGGTCCAGCGCACGTCATTGAAGATGCGCATCGCCTCGTCGGCGGGGTTGCTCACGCCCTGGTTGGTGAGCACGGTGGTCAGGTAGTTGCGGATGGCGAGATCGCCGAGCTGGCGCCCGCCGCCGCCGCCGAACTGTGACACGAGCATCTCGCCGATGGCGATGCTGTCGGTGACCGTCCACGGTCCCGGCTTGAACACGTGCTCGCCGCGGATGGTGAGGATCTGGTAGGTCGCACCGGCCGGCAATCCGAATGGTGTCGACAGGAAAGCGAGGTCACCGATGTTGTAGAACTCATGCGGGATCTTGTCCTGACGCCCGCGATAGATGAGCTGCAGGTAGCGATTCACGCCGTCGGCGTAGGCCTGCAGCGCGATCTGTGTCGGGCACGGCAGCGTGGTGAACAAATATTGCCGCTCCTCTTCGGTGTACAGCACGAGGCGGGTATCCATGTCCATCTGCAGCTCCGAGCGCCCAAACACCTCGGAGAGGGTTCCCTTCGAGGCGCGGCGAAAGAACTCGAGCTGCACGAGCCGATCGCGCGCATCCTCGAAGCCGGTCTGGAAGTTGAGGCCGTAGAAGGTCTGCGCCGTGACGTGCGGCACGCCGTAGCGATCGTGGCGTACCGTGATCTGATCGTGTTTCGGTGTGAGGTCGCACACCGTGGGGGTGCCGCCGACATTTGCCGTGCACAGGGTGCCCTGTGCCGCGGCAAGTTGCGCACCGAACATGGCTCCAACGACGATCAATCCGAGGCGAGTCAGCGTGTGCATCGATCCTCTCCTTTGGCGGACAGCACATTTCCAGGCTGGGACTTTCGTGCTATGCGTGCCGGCGCCAAGCGGCACTATACTCGCAAGTCCGGTCTGCTCGTCAATGCCATCGCCCTGGAAATTTATCGCCGGAGCACGCGTGTCCGACCAGAGGCCGCACAGGCCTGGCGTCGGGGCAGCGTGGATCAGGAGATTCCATTGATCAACCGCACCATCGAGTTTCCGAGCTCCTTCGTTTTTGGCAGCGCCACGGCGGCGCATCAGGTGGAAGGCGACAATCGCGCCAACGACTGGTGGGCGCACGAGCACGCAGGGGACACTAACGTCGTCGAGGCGTCGGGGATTGCATGCGATCACTACCATCGCTTTGCCGACGACTTCCGGTTGCTCAAGGGGCTTGGTCACCCGGCGCATCGACTGTCGATCGAATGGAGCCGGATCGAGCCGGAGGAAGGACGGATTCAAGCGGCGGAGATTGCGCACTATCGAACGGTCTTGGAGACCTTGCGCGGGCTCGACATCGAGCCGTGGGTGACGCTGCATCACTTCACCCAACCCCAGTGGTTCGTGCGCCGCGGCGCGTTTACGCGCGCCGAGAACGTCGAGCCCTTCCGCTGCTTCGTCGAGTTGATGGCGGAGACCTACGGCGATTTGGTGCGGCACTGGTGTACGATCAACGAGCCGACGGTTCCCGCGGAGCTGGGCTACCGCTTCGGCTTCTTCCCGCCGCGTCTGACCGATGCCGAGTTGGCGGCCGACGTGCTGACGAATCTCTTCCGCGCCCACGTGGTGGCAAGTGAAGCGCTGCGGGCGCGGGCGCGCCGCGCGGCGTCGATCGGCATCACCCTGGCCGTCATGGCGCAAGAGCCGCACGATCCGGTGGTCGCGGCGGATCGGGCGTTGGCGGCGCAGCGCGACGCCGAGACCAACGGCGTCAGCTTCGAGGCGCTGCGCACCGGCGTCTTTGCCTACCCCGGGCGCGCCCCGGTGGAGATTCCCGGCTTGCAGGCGTCATCGGATTTCGTCGGCATCCAGTACTACACGCGGACGCGCTACAGTGCGGCGAGCGCGGGACCGACGATGCCGGATCTGAATCGCTTCATCACGCAGATGGCGTGGGAGGTCTATCCCGAGGGCCTCGCCCCGTTGCTGCAGCGGGCCGCGGCCACGGGCTTGCCGGTCTATGTCACTGAAAACGGCATCTGTTGCGACGACGACGCTGTGCGCGTCGAGTACATTGCCGATCATCTCGCCGCGGTCGACGCCGCGCGCCGCGCCGGCGCCGACGTGCGCGGCTATTTCTACTGGTCGGCGATGGACAACTTCGAATGGAATTTCGGCTACGGCCCGAAGTTCTTGACCGCGGCCTGGAGGATCGCGGTTCCTTCGAGTATCCTTTTGCTATCCTATGCTTATCCTATTGCTATCCTATTGAAGCCCCGGGCGGGTTCAATAGGATAACCGAAGGATAGCAATAGGATAGCAATAGGATAGAGCCACCTTCCTCGAACGGTCCCGGGAGAACTGTTTATGCGTTAAATATTTACTGGCAAATACGATCCGGCGCGTTTGTTGGCGCCTCAGGGCTTCCAGGCGTGGATTTTGTGATGAACCGCAGTTTGCCGTAGCACGGGCAGCGTGCCCGTGCTTCTGAGTCATTCCGAGATCGTAGCGCAACCGTTTCCCGTTCCGAACGGAGCCGGAAGCGGCTCCGCTACTGCTGGCAGGGAAGCGCGGTCAGGCGGACCGGCCGGTTTCCAAGGTCGGGAATAGATCCGGACACAGCGTCAGAAATCGTTGCAGCGAAAGTAGCGGCAGGCGTCCCAGCCGGCCGAGTGAAA
>CAZTDK010000469.1:0-5591 GCA_964611965.1 uncultured Binatia bacterium (SeqCode)
GTACCTTTCCCTACGATAACAGCAACTTCCATATTGATACTTCACCTCCATGCTCGCATGATAAGCCGCTTGGCACCGAGGATGCTCAACGCGCCCGGCAACGAGGTGGCCGGTCCATGGAAGACAGAGCTTCACTCCTGATCGTCGACGACGAACGCGGACCAGCCGAGTCCCTGCGGATGATCTTCAAGCCGTCGTACAACGTCTTCATGGCCAACGGCGGACAGCAAGCGTTGGAAATCATCCATACGATGCCGATTGATGTCGTCACCCTTGATCTGCGGATGCCCAGCATGTCCGGCATCGAGGTCATGGAGCGCATCAAGGAGTTTGACCCGGACATCGAAGTTATTGTCGTCACCGGATACAGCTCGCTCGACACTGCGGTTCGCGGCCTGCGCTTCGGGGCGTTCGACTACATCTCGAAACCATTCGATGTGCCGCAGATTTCCGACCTCGTCGGCCGCGCCGTCGCCCGGCGCCGTTCGAGTCTGCGCAATCGGCGCATGAAAGAGGATTTCCTGGCGAACCTGTCGCACGAGCTGCGCACGCCACTCAGCGCCGTCATCGGCTACAGCGCGATTCTGAACGACGAGCTGCAGGATGTCGTGACCCCTGATCAGCGCACGGCGCTGGAGCGCATCCAGATCAATTCCTTCGAGCTCCTCAACATGGTCGAAGGGGTTTTGTTACTCAACGCGCTCGATGCCGGTGAGGTGGCGATCAACATCCAACCCTTCAACGTGAACGAGTTGGTGGCGCGGTCAGTAGCGAAGTTTCGTCCCCTGGCGGCGGAAAAAGGCCTCTTGTTGCGCGCCGAGCTGCCCCCTGGTGGTCTGTCGGTCATCAGTGACGAGGAGAAGATCGAGCGCACCCTGTGGGCACTCCTCGATAACGCGGTCAAGTTCACTCCCGGCGGCGTGGTCTCCGTCGGCGTCCGGCAAGCCTCCCAACCGAACGCCGTCGAGATCGACGTGAGTGACACCGGTATCGGCATGCATGGCGATGAAGTCACGCAGGCGCTCGAGGGTCTTACGCAAGCCGACTCTTCGGCGCGCCGGCGCTTTCGCGGCCTCGGCATCGGCTTGCGCTTGGCAACCCGGCTGATCGAGTTGCTCGGCGGCGCGATCCGCGTGCGCACCGAAGTCGGCAAGGGCACGCAATTCATCGTCACCATTCCGGCTCGGCCCAACCCAGCGAATCACCTGCACTGATGAACTGGCCAACCAAGCATATCTTTCTCGCCTGCCACGACTGTGGCGTCCTGCAACCCGTCGAAGCGGCCGGTGTGATCCCAGCGGACCAGGCGCTCGAGGAAAACGAGGACTTCGCCTGCTTCGCCGCCAGCCACGCCACCCACCACACCGCGCGCCTGGTCCGGCAAGGTGACGACGCGGCCTCCGATCGGCCGCTCTGGGACCCGATGGGCACACTGACCTTCCAGGCCACGGACGGTGAGCAACATTACATCGTCATTGGCCGCCGTGAGTCGATCGAGGAGCCGCGCACCTATCGCTTTGCGCCTGGTGAGCTCGACAGCCCGACCTCGGAGGTCGAGGTCGATGATCGCGATCTCCGCCGCGGCCTGGATCGGCAATTCTTCCCGCACACGCTGCGCCCGACGAAGCTCGACCGCTTCATCTCCGTCGTGCACGACGTCGTGAGCCACATTCCTCCCGATGACTTGGAGATCGCGTTCGACGCCGCCGACGACCCGGCCGTCAGCGTCGCCCGCATGCCAACCGAGTGCTACCAAGAGCTACTGACGCGCTGCACCGAAATCTTCGATGCCTGGGAATGGCCACGCGTCAGCCGCTTCCTGCGCGACAATCGCGGCGAGGACGGGCTGCTCGCCCTGCGAGTGCGCCGCCAGCTGACCCAGCTCAGCGCCTAAAGGAAAGACAACAGACAACCGACTCGGAGACAACGGACTGATCTCGTCGTGGTCTGTTGTCTGAGCGTCTGTTGTCTGTCGTCTCTCCGCCCCTCTACTCCTGCCACCGGGGTTATGGTAGCTACAGCGCATGCCGTCCGTCATTGATGCCGTCGGAGTCCCGACGCGATTGAGCGGTCTCCGCGCGGCGGTTCGGCAGCCGCTGGATCGCGCCCTCGCAGGGTTCAGCCTCAGCGAGGCCGAAGCGTTGACGCTGCTCGACGCTGAGGCGGCGGACGAAATCAGCGCGGTCCTCGCCGTCGCCGGTCATGTCCGCACCGCGATCAAAGGCACCATCGTCACCTACTCGCCGAAGGTCTTCTTCCCGGTCACCAACCTGTGTCGCGACCGCTGCGCCTACTGTACCTTCCGCGCCGATCCGGACGACGCGCATGCGTGGACCATGCTCCCCGAGGAGATCCGCGCCAGCGCGCAACACGGGCATGCCTTGGGATGCATCGAGGCATTGATGTGCCTCGGCGACAAGCCCGAGGTGGCGTTTCGTGGCTATCGGCACACGCTCGACGTCCTGGGGCACAGCAGCACCATCGGCTACGTCCGCCAAGCCTGCGAGATCGCCGTCGACGCTGGGCTGCTGCCCCATACGAACGCGGGCCTGATGAGTCGTGACGAGATGGCCATGCTGAAGCCGGTCAACGCCAGCATGGGGCTGATGCTCGAGAACATCAGCCCGCGTCTGCGTCGCAAAGGCGAGGTGCATCACTATGCGCCCGACAAGGATCCGGCGCTGCGCCTTGAGATGATGCGCACCGCCGGCGAGCTGGCAATCCCGTTCACCACCGGAATCCTGCTGGGCATCGGCGAAACGCGCGCCGAGGTTGTGGCCAGTTTGGCCGCGATTCGCGAGCTGCATCACGCCTATGGCCACATCCAGGAAATCATCATCCAGAACTTTCGCGCCAAGCCGACCACGCCGATGGCCGCGCATCCGGAGCCTGAGAGTTTGGCGATCGCCCGCACGATCGCCGTCGCTCGCCTGATGTGCCCCGACATGAATCTTCAAGCGCCGCCAAACCTGAGTCCCTACGATCACCGCCTGCTGCTCGCCGCCGGCATCAACGATTGGGGCGGCATCTCACCCCTGACCAAGGACTATGTAAACCCCGAGGCACCCTGGCCGCACGTCGCGGTGTTGGCCGACACGTGTCGCGCTGAGGGATTCACGCTGCAAGCGCGCCTGCCGATCTATGCCGAGTACATCGAGCGTCCCGGGTTTCTCGATTCGGGGCTGCACGCCCGCGTTAGCCGGTGCGCCGCCGAGAGAGGAGTATCACCATGTTGATGAGCCAGCTCCGCCCGCTGATGCGGGACACGCGGCCACTGGAAACCGTCGTCGCCGCGGCGCATCCTCGATTCGCAGCCATTCTCGAGCGTGCGCTCGCCGGCAACGAGCTCGGCTTCGACGACGGCATGGCCCTCCTGCACGCCGAAGGCCCCGACTTCGCCGCCCTCGTGCGCACCGCCGATTACATTCGTGAGATCGACGTCGGTCCCGAGGTCACCTACGTCGTGAACCGCAACATCAACTTCACCAACGTCTGTTTCGTCGGCTGTCAGTTCTGCGCCTTTGCCCGTCACCGCAAGGATGATGATGCGCGCACCGACAGCACGGACGACGTGCTGCACAAGGTGCAGGATGCGGTGGACCGCGGCGCCACCGAGATCTGCATGCAAGGCGGGATCAACCCCGAGATGGATGCCTTCGGCTACCGTGACCTGCTCATGGCCATCAAGGCAAAATACCCGCTCATGCACATCCATGCCTTCTCCCCGATGGAGATCATGTACGGCACGCGTCGGACCGGAATGAGCTATCGCGACTACATCCAGATGTTGAAGGATGCGGGACTCGACACCATCCCCGGCACCGCGGCGGAGATTCTCGACGACGATGTCCGCGAAATCCTCAGTCACAAGAAGGTCGACGTTCGCACCTGGATCGAAATCATTACCACGGCACACAAGCTCGGTGTGCGCACCACCTCGACCGTCATGTATGCGCACGTCGAGAAGCCCGAGCACGTGGTACGCCACGTCGAGCTGATTCGGTCGATCCAAAAAGAGACCGGCGGTTTCACGGAGTTCGTGCCGCTGCGCTTCATTCACACCTACACGGCGCTGTACCAAAAGGGTCTGGTCGACCCGCCACCGAAAGGCGCGGTGGATATGCGCATGTACGCCTTCTGCCGATTGATGCTCCGCGGCTGGATCAACAACCTGCAAACCTCGTGGGTGAAGCTGGGCACCGAGCTGGGGCAACTGAGCCTGCTCGCGGGCTGCAACGACTTCGGCGGCACGCTGATGGAGGAGCAGATTTCCAAGTCCGCCGGCGCCGACGCCGGCGAGTATCTCCCCGTCGAGACGATTCGCACGCTCATCGAAGGCATCGGGCGTATTCCCGTAGAACGCACAACACTGTATGGCAGGGTCTCGCATGGCGCGGCGCACGGAACAAGTGACGGTGTTGGCTGGAGGAGTGGGCGCGGCGCGCTTCCTACGGGGTCTCCACTCGCTTCTTGATCTGCGCCGGCTCACGGTCATCGTCAACACCGGCGACGACGAGACGTTCTTCGGCCTGCACGTCTCGCCGGATGTCGACACGATCATCTACACGCTCGCCGGGGTGGTGGCACCGACACCGGGCTGGGGCGTGCGCAACGACAGCATGGCGTGCCTCGGGGCGCTGGCGCGCTTCTACGACGCCACCTGGTTCCGCCTGGGTGATCGCGATCTCGCCACGCACATCTTTCGCACCGATGCGCTCCATCGGGGCAAGACGTTGAGCGCGGCCACCGCCGCCATCGTCCGAGCCCATCGGATCCGCGCCACGGTCCTACCCATGAGCGACGATCCGGTACGCACCTTCGTCACGGTGGCCGGTCATCCCCCCCTGCCCTTCCAGCAGTATCTGGTTCGCCGTCGCGGCCGCGGCCGGGTGACGCGGATCACGCTGCGTGGCGCGCGGGGGGCACAACCGGCGGCTGGCGTCCTGCGCGCCGTACGCCAGGCGGCCTTCCTGATCATTCCACCGAGCAACCCGCTGGTAAGCATCGATCCGATTCTGGCACTGCCCGGCATGCGCACGGCGCTGCGGACAACCAACGCACGCATCGCCGCCATCAGCCCGATTGTCGCCGGCGCGCCGATCAAGGGGCCGCTGCATCGCATGCTGCGCGGCCTCGGGCACGAGGTGTCGCCGGTGGGCGTCGCCCGTCTGTATGCCGGTCTCGCCGACATTTTCGTCCTCGACGAGCGTGACGCCGCCCTGGCCACGCGCGTCGCCGATCTCGGCATGCGCCCGCTGGTCGCCGATACGGTAATGACCACTCCCGATAAATCCCGGCGGCTCGCCGCCGCCGTGCTCGAGGAACTGCATCGATGAGCATCACCATCAGCGCCATTCCCGGAATCCCCGCGGTGCAACCTGGGGATGATCTCGCGGCGCTGCTGCGCGCCGCTCTCGATCGCGCCGATCTGCGCCTGACCAACGGGGATATCGTGGTCATCTGCCAGAAGATCGTCTCGAAGGCCGAGGGACGGATCGCGCACCTCAGCGACATTGTCGCCTCCCCGTTTGCATGCCAGCTCGCTGCGCAGACCACCGACAAGGACCCGCGCATCATCGAGGTGATCCTGC
>CAZTDK010000470.1:0-1031 GCA_964611965.1 uncultured Binatia bacterium (SeqCode)
GTGACGGAAGAAGTGACAAGTGATGAGTGACGAGTGACGAGCGAGGATTGAGTGATCCGCTCGTCGCATGATGTAGGGACGCTCTTGCTCGTCACTCGTCACTTGTCACTCGTCACTTCCTTCCGCTAGAGGGTATGCAAGTGGGGAAGCCGTGGTATGGGGCACCGTCGCCATCGTCCGGTCGTTGCGCCGCAGTCCGAATCTCCGTTGGTTCACCAGCCCTTTCGGAAGCTCGAAAAGGTTCCGCGCCAGCGCCCGGAGAAGGGTGTGAAGCCCGTCACGCCGGTGGCCAAGCCGCCGGCACCGCCCGACGGTGCGATGCTCTTCCAGCACGCGATGGCCGATGTGCGACCGCTCGATCCGCGTGCGCGTGAGCGGGTGGCGCAACCGGTGCCGGCCTCTCCGGCGCGAGCGGTAACGCATCCGGACGCTGAGGCGCTTGCCGAGCTCTGCGACCTCGTTGGCGGGACGGCGCCGTTCGATATCAGTGATAGCGACGAGCATATCGAGGGTGCGATCGTCGGTCTCGATCCCCGTCTCTTGCGCCGGTTGCGCAAGGGGGAGTTCGCCTATCAAGCGTACCTCGACCTGCACGGCCTCACCGCCGATGAGGCGCGGCCGGCCGTCGACGACTTCCTCACCCGCGCACTCCAAGCCGGTAAGCGTTGCGTGCTGATCGTGCATGGCCGCGGCCGTAATTCGAAGGATCAGATTCCGGTGCTCAAGACGCGCCTCACGACCTGGCTGGCGCGCGGGCACTGGAGCCGGGTGATCCTGGCGTTCAGCAGTGCGCGCGCCTACGACGGCGGCGTCGGTGCACTGTATGTGCTGCTGCGCCGGCGACGCGACCTGAAGCACCCGATGCGCATCACCACCGGCGCCAAATGGTGACCTGCGGTCGGCGTCTTTGCTTTGATTCGCGAGGGCGCGTGTGAAGGGTTGGCGGTTGAAGGTGAGTGGCGGCTTTGAGCGATGATCCGCCAGGATCATTGATGGCGGAAGGGGCGGGGAGCCGGCTTCAGCCGGCTTGG
>CAZTDK010000470.1:1041-5584 GCA_964611965.1 uncultured Binatia bacterium (SeqCode)
CTGTCTGCGCCGGGGGCTTCGAGCCCCCGGGCGGCGAGCAACTCGAATCGCAGGCCCTCGGCACGGCGTGCTCCGCCGGCTGTCCTGCACTTCCGCTTTCGCGTATAGTCGCGCCCCTATGAGACTGACATTGCAAGAGGAGGCGCGACGTGAGAGCCGGAGCATACTTTCCACGCTGGCTCGACATGCTGGCGTGGATCACGGTTATCCTGACGGCGAGGGCGGTCATGGCTGAGGGCGCGGTGGCTGGTTTTCCACCGGACTTCGCGGCGCGTCTCGCGACCGCCAAGGAGATCTACATCGCCACGCAGCGCAAGGACGGCACGCGCAGCGCGGTGGTGCCCGTGTGGTTTGCGGTGATGGACGATGCCATCTGGTTCACGACCAGCCCCGGCAGCCACAAAGTCAAGCGCGTGAGGCGCGGCAGCCCGCTGTTCGTCTCGGTGCAAGGCAAGGATGGGCCGTTCATCAAGACGAAAGTGGAGATCATCAAGGACGGCGCCCTCGCCGACCGCTTGGGTGAAATCTACTCCAAGAAATACTGGATCGCCTGGCTCGGGTTCTTCCGCCCGAGCCGCGCCCGCAACGAGTCCGGCAAGACCGTTTTGCTGAAGCTGACACCGGAAGAATAGGCGGTTAGGCGGCTGGCGGTTAAGCGGTTCGGGGTAGTTGCTAACCGCCTAGCCGCTCAACCGCCTAGCATTGGAGGTTCGAATGGATTTCAGTCTTTCCGCCGACGACACCTTGTTGCAGCAGTCGGTGCGTCAGTTCGTTGAAGAGCAAGCCAACACTTGCTGGAAGGAGATCGATCGCACGGACGAGCTGCCCGCCGCATTGCTCGACGGTGCACGCGAGCTCGGACTCTTCGGCTTGAGCATCCCCGCCGAGTACGGCGGGCTGGCGCTGTCGGTCTCGCAGAAGACGCTGGTGCACGAGCAGATCGGGCGCGGGCCGTGGGGCTTGGCGAGCTTCATCAGTGTGCACACCGGGATCGGCTGCGTCGGTATCGTGCGCTTCGGATCGAAGGCGCAGAAGGATCACTACCTGCCGAAAATGGCGCAGGGCGAATGGCTGGGCTCGTTCGCGCTCACCGAGCCGGGTGCCGGTTCCGACGCCGGTGCACTGCAAACCCGGGCCGAGCGGCGCGGCGATCACTACGTCCTCAACGGGCGCAAGATGTTCATCACCAACGCGCCGCTGGCGCACCAGTACTTCCTGTTCGCGCGCACCGACAAAGGCATCACGGCGTTCATCGTCGATCGCGAGTCGCCGGGCCTCAGCATTGGTGCGGTGTTCGATACAACCGGACATCAAGGGTCGCGGATTTCCGAGATTGTCCTCGAGGATTGCAAGATTCCGGCGGGCGCTTTGGTGGGCGAGGAAGGCAAGGGGTTCGACTATGCCAAGCGCACGCTGGCGGAGGGCCGGACGACACTGGCCGCGCGTTGCGTCGGCGCCGGGCAGAAAGCGCTGGAGCTGGCGCTGCAGTACGCGGAGGAACGCCAGACCTTCGGCAAGCCGCTGGCCGACCACCAATCCATCGCCTTCAAGCTGGCGCAAATGAGTGCGCGCACCGACGCCGCGCGCTTGCTCGTCTACCGCAGCGCCTGGCTCCTCGACCAGGGACAGGCGGCGATTCGCGAGTCGTCGACGGCCAAGCTGGTCGCTGCGGAGAACGCCTGGCAGACGGTGGACGACGCCATGCAGATCTTCGGCGGCAACGGCTATATCCGCGGCGAGTACATGATCGACCGCCTCTGGCGCGACGTCCGCGTCGCCCGCGTCTACGACGGCTCGAGCGAAGTCCAGCAGATCGTCATCGCGCAACGCCTGCGCAAGGGCGACGTCGGGGGATGAGGACTTGAAGGATAACGTGCAACCGGATGTTCTTTACTGATCAGTGACGTACCTCCGGCGGGTCCGCGGCGCGGCCGAAGAGAGTTCATGCCGGGCGATTCGTAAGTGTGGCGCGCGCGCGTCGTCGGCAGCCGCCTTACGCCAACGCGCATATTGTCCTTGCGATACGCCATCGAAGCGTGTCAAAGATCAACCCTCGGTTTGCGTGTGCGCGCGCCACGATGGCGCCGCTTCTTAGCAAACGCTTTGGCAGGGCAGGGGCGAACAGACCTCATGCGGCAAAGGCCACGAAGGGGGAGAAGCCATGAGACGACATCGATTCAAGGCCGACTGCTTCATTGCGGGAGTCGTCGGTGCGGCGTTCGTGGCACTGACCAGTGGACGCGGCGCTGCGCAAGTCGCGCCGCCGCCGTGGCAGCGCACCGAAACGCGTGCCGCGTGCGGCAATTTCAATCCGCTGCGCCAGCCGTTCTTCGGTGAGACGCATGTGCACACCGGGTATTCGGTCGACGCGGTCATCCTGGATGATCGCAACGAGCCCCGTGATGCCTATCGCTTCGCGACCGGCTTGCCGATTGGCATCGCGCCGTACGACATGAACGGCGCTGCCACCCGCAGCGTGCAGCTGCGCCGGCCGCTCGACTTCGCGGCGGTGACGGATCACTCCGAGGGCTTTGGAACCGAGAACATCTGCCTCGATCTTACCGACAACCCGAATGTCCCGCTGGTCAACAATCCCAGTATGCCGCCGTCAACCCCGGGCGTGCCGCCAACGATCCCGGGATACAACTCCACTGAATGCACGTCGCTGCGCAGCGATATCGGAAAATTTTTGCCGGGCTACGTCCCCAATACATTCCTGAACATCCTGCTGCCGTCGGTCCTCTCGTATCCGGGGAAAACATTGCCCATGTGCGCCAATGGCACGGATATCACGGGAAACAGCGACGATACGTACTGTCGCGCACAAAGCTCGGTCATCTGGCAGGCGGAACAGGATGCCGCCGAGGAGTTCTACGACCGCACCGCGACCTGCGCCTTCACGACCTTCGTGGGCTACGAATGGACCGGCACGCCGGCGGTCACCGGACTCGGGAACAACCTCCACCGCAACGTCATCTTCCGCAATGCGAAAGTCCCGGTGCTGCCGATCAGCTATATCAACCAGTCGACCTCCGAGGGGCTGTGGGCGGCCCTGCAGAGTCAGTGCCTCGATGGCACCAATGTGGTTTCGAATACCGACGGCACCGCGTGCGATGTCCTCGCCATCCCGCACAACTCGAACGTCAGCGGTGGTCTCATGTTCGAAGCCAAAACCAACGTCGCCGGCCACGGCGCGACCGGCAGCCCCGTTCCGTACACGGCGGGTGATGCGGCCACGCAGAAGGCCTTCGAGCCGCTCGTCGAGATCTTCCAGCACAAGGGCGATTCGGAGTGCCGCCCGGGCGTCGATACCACTGATGAGCTCTGCGGCTTCGAGAAAGTGAACCGAACACTGCTCTTCTCGCAAACCATCCCGAGTCAGGTCTTCCCGAGCCTGAGCTTCGTGCGGAACGGCCTCAAAGAGGGACTGCGGCAGGAGGAGCTACTCGGTGTGAACCCGTACCAGATGGGCTTCGTCGGCGGCACGGACAGCCACAATGCAACTCCGAGCCAGGTGGACGAGGACAATTGGCAGGGACATGTCGGCACGCAAGACGGGAGCGATGTCACCCGCCTGTCGTGGAACCAGAACATCGAGAACAACCCGGGCGGACTCGCGGTGGTGTGGGCGGAAGAGAATTCACGGGATGCGCTGTTCGCGGCCATGCGGCGGCGCGAAGTCTACGCCACCAGCGGGACCCGACCCATCGTCCGGCTGTTCGCCGGCCAGTTCCCGGCCACGCTCTGCAATCCCAAGAACGACCTGGTCACCACGGGATATTCCAAGGGCGCCCCGATGGGATCTGAGATCGGTGCGCTGAATGGCGCGCGCAGCCCGAAATTCGCGGTGCTGGCCACCAAGGATCCTGGCGGCCTCGGCGCGCCGAGCACGCAGCTGCAACGCATTCAGATGGTCAAGGGTTGGATCGACGATACGGGCACGCCACAGGAAGAGGTCTTCGACATCGCCGGCAATCCAAGCAACGGCGCCAGCGTCAACCTCACGACGTGCACACCGCAGGGCACCGGTTTCGACTCGCTGTGCACCGTGTGGAAGGATCCGCACTTCAAGGCGAGCCAGCGCGCCTTCTACTATGCGCGCGTCCTCGAAAACCCGACGTGCCGCTGGAGCACGCAGCTGTGTAACGCCAACCACATCGACTGCAGCACCACGCCTCCCGCCGGCTTCGAAGTTTGCTGCGGCAAGGTCTGCCAGTCGGGCACCAACGCCGGCAACAACTCGGGCGCTCCGTGTAACAGCGACAGCGATTGCACAAACTCCGGAACGTGCATGGCGTATCCGAAGACCATCCAGGAGCGTGCCTGGACATCGCCGATCTGGTACCGGCCGGAAGCGATCGGCACGCTGCACGGCAAAGTCCTGTACGGTGCCACCCCGGGAACCGATGTGCTCAAAATCACAACCCGGAATCACAGTGTGCCGGCGACGGTGGACCCGAACACTCAGGATCTCGTCGTCACGTTGCAGGATGACGACACGATCTTCGACGTGACGGTTCCGGCGGGGACCATGAAGCCGCCC
>CAZTDK010000471.1:0-5580 GCA_964611965.1 uncultured Binatia bacterium (SeqCode)
ACAGAAGGCGGAGTTGGCGTAACCCGGCAATCCGGCGACCCGCCGGGCTGCATCGGCTTTCCGGCACCGGGGATCATCGTCGTCGATGCGCATGGCGCGGAGCGGCCGCCGGCGCACTTCGACGAAAGCGGCCGCCTGCTCGATGCCGGCGCGTGCGTCGGTGAGATCGTCAACACCCAGGGGCTCGGCTGGTTCGAGGGCTACTACAAGAACCCCGAAGCAATGCAGCAGCGCACGCATGACGGGTGGTACTGGACCGGCGATCTTGGGTACAAGGACGCGCGCGGGTATCTCTATTTCGCCGGGCGCGATATCGAATGGCTGCGGGTCGACGGCGAGAACTTCGTCGCCCGACCAATCGAAGAGATCCTCCATCGCCACCCCGATGTCATTCTCGCAGCCGTGTACGGCGTCCCGGATCCCGATGGTGGGGATCGCGTCATGGCGGCACTCATCCTGCGGGAAGGTGCCGTGTTTGATCCGGCCGCGCTCGCCGCGTTTCTCCGCGCCCAGCCCGACCTCTCCCCCAAGTGGATCCCGAGCTACGTGCGCATCAGCCGCGAGCTGCCGCAGACGGCGACCGCAAAGATTCTCAAGAACGAGTTGCGCCGGCAAAAGTTCCGTTCCGACCTGTGCAGCGATCCCGTGTACTGGCGGTCGCGAAGCGACGAGGAGTTTCAGCGCTTTACGGCAGAAGACCATCAGCGGCTGCGCGAACGCTTCGCCGCGGTGGGGCGGCAGGCGCTGTTGGAGATCTGAAAGACGGGCGTGAGGGCTTGGGGGAGGCTTGGTCCCTTCAGGCCACACGCCCTCAAGCCCTCACTTGCCCTTGTGTCCCAACGAGACGCCCAGCTGGCCGGTCGTACTCGTGACGACCTCCGGCGGCTGGCCGACAAGGCAGGCGGCACTCACGTCGACGCAGGACGAGCGCGTCGTTTGCGTGGTCGTGACCCCCACTGCACCGGTCACTCCACTCGTGCTGACCGTGGCGGCACGATCCGCCGCCGGCACGTTGGTCCCTGACGCCAGCGCCCGCCCGGCGATCAAACCTTCCGCGCGCCCGCCGCCGATGAAGTCGAGACCCTCGAGCCGCTGGCGGAACATCGTTTCTTCGACGCGACGTGGCGCGCTTGGCGGTGCCCCATGGGGGATCGTCGAGACCTCATTCGCGGTGAGCAGAATTCCAGGACCGGTGGGATCGATCATGCTGTGCACCTCGACGTGGCCGCTGATGCCGACGACTTCGGTGACGTCGAGCTCGGGATTGTAGGCCATCGAGAACTCGGTACCACGCACACCGGCGACCGCGGTGACGGTTTTGATCTCGTAGGTATTGCCGCTGCGATGATAGTAGTCGCTCACCACGGCGCTGACCTTGCCCTGCAGCAGCTCCATGAACGACTTGGCCTTGCCCGTTGCCGGGTTGAACACCTGCTCGTTCACGGTGATGAAGGAGCTCTCGCTGACGGCAAGGACGCTGTCGTCCTGGAAGACGATGCGCATCCGTCCCGGTGTGCCGGTGCGTAGCTGGTCGCCCTTGTGGATTGCCGAGCCGATAGCCGCGGCGCTCCAAGCTCCGCTCGTGCCGATTTCAGCAGTGCCTTCGACGGCCGCAACCGTGCCGACCTCTTGTGCCGATGCCGCACCGACGAACAGCAGGACTGCTGCGGCCAACAGGCTCGAACCTGTGCTTCTGCGAACGCGAAAGTCCGTCATCAAAACCTCACTTCCATCGCCACCGAGGCGATACTGCGATCGTAATCGAAAATAGATTTATTCGAGTTGTTGTAGTCTCCCAGGTACGCCAGGATCACATTGACGTGGTTCATGAGTGGTCGGCTCAAGGCGATGGTTGCCAGGTACTCGTCATCCTTCCGCCCCTCACTGGCGACGAGCTGGTACCGCTCGTGTCGATACGCAAACGTGGCGCTCGCGGTGATCGACTGCGGCAGCAGCCAGCCGCCCCCGATGTTCACTTCATTGCCGTCATAGCCGTAGCTGTTGGGTCCGAACGGCTGATCGGGCCCGGGGGGAAGATCGGGGTTCGTGAAAGGCACCACGAGGCTATTGTCGATCACCGGATCATCTCGATCAAACTGGTATCCTACAGAAAAATAGCGATCTGGCGAGTTCAAATAGAAGACCTGCCGAATGCCCACCGCATAGTCGAAGGAGTCGAGCACGAAGTACGCGGCGTTCTTGAAGTCGCGCCGGCGGATGCGCGAGTAGAACTCGAAGCGTCCCAAGTCGTCTTCCGGAACGGTGAGCCACGGCAGCACCGTGGCCTCTTGCAGGAAGCTGTTGTTCTCGAGGATGTAATAGTCGTAGCGGCCGAGCAGTCCGAAGTGCACCGGGGCGGTGTTGTATGTGAGCTCGACACTCGGGCCGTGGTCCTGCAAATTGAACCCCACCAAGCTGAAGTGCACGCTTTGGAAAAAGTCATAGCCGAGCGACAGCGTGATATTGTCGTTCTGCCACGGCACGTAGGCGCCGCCGAAACTGATCGTCGTCGCGCCATCACTCTGGGCGGTGCTGATTCCCGGTATGGTGCTCGTGATCGTGCCGTTGAGCAGCGGCACGTTGCTGTCGTACTGGAACCCGAGCGAGGCATAGGCTGAGTATTGCCAGCGCGCCTGCAAGACTTGGATCTTTTCCATGAAGCTCTTGGCTTCACGGCCCATGTCGGTGTCGGGACTGGCCTGTGCCACGTAGGTGAAATGCTCGCTCGACGCCGACAACTTTCCCTCTTGATACGCGACGATGCCGAGATAGTAGCGCGCCGCCAGCGCTTGTTTCGGATCGCGGGCCGCGGCGCGCTCAAAATTCGCCTGCGCCGGTGCCAGCTCTCCGAGGCGCAACTGGGCGATGCCGAGGAACAGGGAGGCTTGCCCGTCGAGATCCGGCGTCCGTTGCGCCTGTTCGAGCCACGGTATCGCCTCGCGATATTTTGTCGTTTGCACCAGCGCCACGCCGAGATCGAGCGCCGCCTGCTCGAGATCCGGCTTGGCAGCGAGCACGACGTGCAGGTCGTCAATCGCCCCCGCGACGTCATTGAGGCGGCCGCGCGTCACGGCACGGTAGTAGCGGGCGTACACGTCGGCGGGATCGGCAGCCACCGCTTGATTGAAGAGATCCAGCGCCTTTTCGAAGCGGTCGGCATGGAAATCCACCAGGCCGCGCGAGTACAACAGCTTCGATTGCTCCGAGGCAACGGCGATCGCCGCCGTCACGACGCAGACGGCGACGCATCCCAAAGCCAGCAGTCGTCTCATTGGATCACGCTCAACGCGATGCCGGCGGGAGTGAATCCCACGCCGAAGATCGAGACCGTCACGCGGTTGGAGGCCACGTCGATCACCGTCACACTGTTGGAGAAAGAGTTGGTCACGTACGCCAAATCTCCTGCGGGTGTGATCGCGATACCGAGCGGCAACCCGCCCACCGGTATGCTCATGGTCTCGCGGTTCACGGCAAGATCGATCACCGAGATCGTGTTGCTCGTCGCATTGGTCACATAGGCCGCCGCCCCATTGGGCGTGATGGCAATGCCTTGCGGCCGCTTGTCGACCGGAATCGTCGCCACCACTTGCTTGGTCGCCACGGAAATCGCCGAGACGGTGTCGGACAATGAATTGGTGACGTAGGCAAACGCGCCATTCGGCGTCGTCGCCACCTGTTGCGGCCGTAGTCCGACCGGAACGCTGGTGATGACCTGCCGCGACGCGGTGTCGATCACCGACACGTCGTTGGAGAATTGGTTGGTCACGAAGGCCAATGCGCCGTTGGGGGTAAAGGCAACCCCCGCCGGTTGGACGCCCACCGGAATCGAGTCGACGATGACTTGCTGGCGCGTGTCGATCAGGGAGACGCTATTCGACAACTGGTTCGTCACGTAGACGAAGCTGCCGTCGGGCGTGAAGGCGATGCCGCTCGGGCCGATCTCCGCCGGGATCGTCTTGATCACCGTGTTCGTGCGTGTCTCGATGACGGACACGGTGTTGGAGAACTGGTTGGTCACGTACACCGTGGCGCTGTTCGGGGCGATGGCGACGCCAAGCGGTTGATCGCCGACGCGTACGGTGGCGATCACCATGCGCTCGCGATCGTCGATGACCGACACCGTCTGCTCGTAGTAGTTGGTGACATAGGCCAGCGTGCGCGGCAGCGGCGTCTCCGTAGGTGTCGGTGTGGGAGTCCGTGTCGCGGTTGGTGTCGGCGTGGCGGTGGCCGTCGCCGTTGGCGTCCGGGTTGGCGTAAAGGTCGGCGTCGGGGTTGGCGTCGGGGTGAACGTCGGCGTTGGGGTGAACGTTGCGGTCGGGGTGAACGTTTGGGTTGGACTGCCGGTTGGTGTCGAGGTTGGGGTTCGGGTCGGGGTTGACGTCGGCGTAAACGTCGGCGTCGGGGTTGGCGTTCGGGTCGGGGTGCGGGTTGGCGTTGCGGTCGGCGTGGGGGTGAACGTCGGCGTCGCGGTCGGCGTGGGGGTCGAGGTCGGCGTCGGCGTCGGCGTGAAGGTTGGGGTCGGTGTCGGGGTGAAGGTCGGCGTCGGGGTCGACGTTGGAGTCGGCGTTGAGGTCGGCGTCGGCGTCGAGGTCGGCGTCGGCGTCGAGGTCGGCGTCGGGGTGAAGGTCGGCGTGGGGGTCGCGGTCGAGGTTGGCGTGTTCGTGGGTGTCGAGGTCGGCGTCGGCGTGAAGGTCGGCGTCGGCGTGTTCGTCGCGGTCGGCGTCGGCGTGAAGGTCGGGGTCGGCGTGCTCGTGGGGGTTGGCGTCGCAGCGATCACGGTGAAGTCGTAGGCGAAGTCGACCTGCTGTGGGACGGTTGACGTGTCGCGCGCGTGGATGCGCACGTGTGTCGCACCCACCTGCAGCGCGTGCGGACCGCTGACGGCCTGAAATCCGGCGACCTGCAGCGCACCATTCAGGCTGCATTGCGGCGTGCCCGCGTCGTTGCAGGCCGTCAGCGTCACCGGCAGGCTATTGGGGACGCCGTTCTGCGTCACATCCAGGGTGATCGAGCTGGGATCGATCTGACCGATCGCGTCGGCGACGATGAACGTGAAGGTCGGCGGATTCGTCGCTTCCGCACCCGCACTGGGATTGGGATTCAATACGAACGGCACGCCGGACACCTGCACGTCGGACACCTGATTGATCATGTTCGGAATGATCGTCACCGGCTCGGCGCCGCTTTCGAAGCTCGGAGACGCCGGCTGGGACGGATCGCAGGGCTGGCCGACGCCCGCAGGGATGGTGGCACAAAGATCGGTGATCCCGGCGGGAGCCGGTGCAAAGGTGGTGGCGAAGCCCGCTAACATGAAGGTGCCGGGACCACTCGGCAAGTCATCGAGCAATACCGAGCGGTTCCCGGTCGAGTCGGGCGGTACAGTGTCGGGATTGATTGCCACACAGCAACTCGATCCATTCTGCGCCTCGAAAACGAGTCGCACGGTTTGCACGGCATTCGGCAGCTGCGCCGACACGCCGCCGCCGGGCTGCTGCCACATGGTCTGCACCCCAGCGCCGCCTGTGCCCACCGACGCCGCCGAGCTGCCGCCACTACCGCCGCAGGCGGAGAGCAGTAGCA
>CAZTDK010000472.1:0-5572 GCA_964611965.1 uncultured Binatia bacterium (SeqCode)
GCCTCCCGATGGTGGCGGCGACTATAGGCGGCGAGCCGCGCCCGAAGCAACAACGCCGCGGCGATCGCCCGGCGCGCAGCTTAGCCCCCAAGCCCCGCGCCTCAGTCGATCGCCGCCACCGCCTCAGCGTGCCCCGAGCGCGCCGCACGGTAGCACGCATCGGCGATTGCCACCGCCCGCAACCCTTCCTCGAGTGTGATCGGCATCGGCGCGCCGCGCTGCAGCGCCGTGACGAAGTCGGCGAGGACATCGCGAATGGTGGGAATCGGCTCCGGCACCGGTAGCGCGGTCGCCGTCGTCCCTTGTACCAGCTGGGCGGTATTGAGCACGTGGTCGGCGATGAGCATGCCTCCCGTGCCTGTCAGCTCGATGCCTCCGGAGCGGCTCGCGGTGGCGCGTGAACCGGCCACGGCAACGACGGTGATACCGCCGCGCATGCGGATCACCGCGCTGAAGTTGTCCTCGCTGCGCGCCGTTCCCACCTGGGTCATCTCGCAGCTGACGTGTTCCGCTTCCATGCCGGTGAGCCGGCGCGCCAGATCGAAGCTGTGTACGCCGGTGTGCAGCGTGATGCCGCCGCCGGCGATCGCCGGGTCGTCGATCCAGCCGGGGCGCGACGGCTCGAAATGCTGTGCAATGCGGACGGCGTGGATGGGTCCGATACGGTGGCGTTCTTCCATGAGACGCCGCACCACGCCGTTGTAGCGCAGCGTCTGCGCCACCATCACCGGGATGCCTGCGGCGCGCACCGCGCGCAGCAGGCGCCGGCCGGCCTCGAGCGTCGGCGCAGCGGGCTTTTCCAGCAGCACCGGCCGGCGCTGCGCCGCGGCCGCTTCGAGGATGTCCACGTGTAGCGTCGGCGGCACGACAACGATGACGGCGTCGATGTCCGGCGCGGCCAGGAGCTCGCGATAGTCGGCGTAGGCGCGGCAGCCGAGCTCCTCCGCTTGGGCGCGTGCCGCGTCCGGGTTGCGACGGGCCAGGCCAACCAGACGCGTCTGCGGCATGTCCCGCAGGATGTGCTGCGCGTAGCGCATGCCGTGCTTGCCGGTACCGATGAGGCCGAGTCGCAACGGGGGCATGCATCCTTCTATAACCAAGTGGTGGCCGTCGGCTCAATGCGCCGTCTTGCCAAGGGGTGTGCGACGCGATGCTCAGCATTGCAATGCGCGAAGCGCTTCAGTAGAAGCGCGTCACCTCGCCATGAGCGCTCACGGACGTTCGACTGCGCGCCGCCCTCCGGCAGTGTCCCCGGACGCGCCGGCGTCCGCGCCGCCGCTGCGGCGCCAGCGCTTCGACATTGACGAGGTCATGCGCCGCCTGCGGGTTGCGGCGCCGGGATGGCATGCGCCGGTGGTCACCTTCATCGCCATGCAGACCGGTGATCCGTTTCGGGTGCTGATTTCCTGCCTGCTGAGCTTGCGGACCAAGGACGAAACCACCGGGCCGGCGGCGCATCGCTTGTTTGCGCTCGCCGACACACCGCAGGCTATGCTGAAGCTCAGCCCGCGCGAGATCGAGCGGGCGATTTACCCGGTCGGCTTCTATCGGACCAAGGCGCGAACCATTCTCGACATCTGCCGGGTGCTGCTCGAGCGCTATGAGGGCAAGGTCTCCAACGACCTGGACGAGCTGCTGACGCTCAAAGGCGTCGGCCGCAAGACGGCCAACCTGGTGCTGACGCAGGGCTTCGCCAAGCCGGCCATTTGCGTCGACACCCATGTGCATCGCATCTCGAATCGTTGGGGTTATGTCCGCACCAAGAATCCGCATGCCACCGAGATGGCGTTGCGTCGCAAGCTGCCGGCGCAGTACTGGATCGACTACAACGACACCCTCGTCGCCTTCGGGCAGACGATTTGCCAGCCGGTGTCACCGTGGTGCAGCCGCTGCCCGGTGTCCGAGCTGTGCCCGCGCCGTGGGGTGACGCGGCATCGCTGACGTCGTGATCGTGCTCGTGTGCGTAGGGAGCGGCATTTGCGCTGACAGCTCGAGGGGAGAGCCTGCAAATCTCACTCTCTACGAGCACGCTTACGAACACGAGCACGGCTTCTCTTGCTTGACTCGCTTCCGAGCGCCGGTTACAACCGCGCCCCAAAGGAGCCGTAATGCGGAAGTGGTGTCGAGTCGTGTCCTGGGTGGGAATGAGCGCAGTGCTGGGCGGCTTGCTGTCGGCGTGTGCGGCGAAGGCTCCGGCGAGGAGCGCAATGGCGGCGCAGGAGACGCGTGTGCCGACGGTACCACAGACGACGCCGACACCGGTGCCGGAAGCGGCGCCACTCCCGACACGTGGCATCGCGAAGAAGGACGTTCAGGCCAAAAAGGGAGGAGAGCCCATCGGTCCGGTGGTCACTTTCTTTGGCGCGGCGAAAGCCGACGGCACCAAGGCTGACCCGGCACTCGTCGACAAGGACGGCACGGCGACGTACACGACCGCCGCGGGTGCGGGGTTCATCATCGTGGTCGAGGCGAAGCCGGGGAAGAGTGGGGCGGAGGTTGCCCGCCGCGTCTTTGCGTATGTGCCCACCGATCCGCACACGCGCCCAGACCTGGAAATCGAAAGCAGCCACGATATGGGTAACGGCAGCCCGACGGTGTGCGACAAGCAGCGCCCCAACGTCGGCGGCGTCCCCGGAATCCATCCAACGACCTTTGCGGAGACCCAGAAGGTCAGCGATGCGATCAATGATTTTTCCTGTCGCTTCGAGACTTTCATCGAGTCGCAGTCTTCCTGCACCATGAACACCAATGGAGACTACTCGTTCACCCGCAAGGATACCACGACACAATTTTGTATGCTGGTCGCGCACGCATACGCCTTCCCGGAGGGCGATACTGTGCTGACCGTGCGCGTCCGCGACGTCGATGGCAACCCGGGACCCGTTGCGCACATGAAGATCAAGCGGGTTCCACTGCCGCCCAAAAAAGATCAACACGCACCTCAGACGAAGTAACGACAGAACGAACAGGGGGGGAGCCAATGAAGGTAACCCGGGCAATGTTGGTGATGATGCTGTTCCTCGGCGGCTGCGGCGGCTGCGGGAGCTGCGAGCATCCGGAGAACGGCCCGACCGGCGGTGCTGCCTCCGCCCCGCCTCCCGCCTCGAAGCCGGCGCAGGCTTCGGTTTCTACTGCCGGAACCATTCATGCGGGCGCGCCGGAGCCCAACGTTGCCGCGCAGAAGCCGCCACCGCGTCCACCCGCCGAAGCGGCTGCACCGGAAAAAGGTGCCCAACCGCCGCCGCCCGAAGCCGCTGCCCCAGAGCAGCCGCAAAATGACGAGGATGATTGCATTGTGGTTGCCGACGCCAATCCCGATTACGGACCGCCGCCGCTGGCCGTCGCGTTCAGTGCCGAAGCCGAGTGCAGCGGTGGGGAGCCGAAATACGACTGGGACTTCGGTGATGGCTCGCCGCACAGCAACGAACCCAATCCGTCGCATACGTACGCCAAGGCCGGCGATTTTACGGCCACCGTCACGGTGAACGGCAGGGGCGACGCAACGGCGAACGACGAAATCGATGTCACCGTCGAAGAGGGCGAGGGCGGCGAGGCGCAGTAGGCTTCGGCGACCAGGGCGCGCGCCGCTTGACCATGTGTGTCGATAGATCGGCACGCCGTACTTCGTAGCGGCGAAGCCGTCTCTAGCCACCTGTCGAACCTGGAAGGTCGCAGCGACCCAACGGGGAGCGGACCATAGAAAGGACGCCGGCCGCAGGCCATGACACGACCAACGCGAGCCCGACGATGGACCAGCTGGCTGGTTGCCGCTGTCTTCCTGCTGTTCGTGGCGTTCGTGGTCTACCGCAGCTTTTACGTCGCCGGGTTCCGTTGTGAGGTCTGCATCACCTTTCAGGGGCGTCCGGCATGCCGCTCCGTGGATGGTCCGACCGAGCGCGAGGCGATGAGCGGTGCCGTGAACAACACCTGCGCGCAACTCTCGTCAGGCGTGACTGACAGCATCGCGTGCGAGCATACGCAGCCCACGAAGGCCGACTGCCGAGCCCTCAACTAACGTGACGCGGGCAGGGCGAGCCGCTCCGCTGTGGGGGAACGCCTCCCCAATTCTGACTGTGATTTTGATGATGCGGAGGAGAGATCATGCGGAGGTGAAGAACGGAACCGTTCCCACCTCCGCCGATTGAACATACGTCTTCAGGCAGGGCGCTTGAACAGGCTCTGCATCTTCATCGCCAAGCCCATGTCGCCGGCGATCTTGAGCTTGCCGCTCATGAATGCCATCTGCCCATTGAGCTTGCCGGTGATCATGTCGACATAGTCCTGGGCTGCCATCGTCATGGTCATGTTCGGCGACGCATGCGACCCCTCGGTCACCGTGCATGTGCCGTCCTTTATGATGACGTGGTAGTTGCCGCCACCCTCGCCACTCAGGTTGAACTGGATCACCGAGTTCATGCCCTTCGCGGCGTCGGCATTGAGGTTCGCCGACATCTGGGTGAAAATCTCCTTCACTGCTTCTGCTGTACCTGCCATGACTACTGTCCTCCTTTCAGGGATTGAGGGGCCTGGCAACTGCGCCCTCTGTGCCTGTATCTATAATGTTTGCTCCACGACCGCCTCACCCCCAACCCGACCAACGCCGTTTTCTATTCGAGGTACACTGCCTTGTCAATCGACCCGGCCGACTTTCATCGGCCGCTTTGCAGCGTGGCCAAAATGTTGGACGGCAGGTTCAGTGTGCCGCCAATATTGGAGTACGCAAAGTGGCGCGCGTTGACGTGCGCATGCAGCGGGATACCCGGCCCATCGTGGATTTCGTAATCGAGCGGGATCGGCCCGAGGATCTGCAGGATCTCATAGAGCAGCTCGCCGAACGTTCGCCAGCGATCCGCAGGCAGATCGATGGCCCGCACCCAAGCATCGCGGCACACCACTTCGTAGCTGCGCGGGAACGTGCCAAACGCGCAAAAGTACGAGACACATCCGTTGCGTTCAGCGATGAGAAAGCCGTGGTCACGTGCGAAGCCGATGATCTCATCCCAGACCTGCGGTTGCCGGGTGGTTACCGCACCCTCGAGCGCCGGCGCCGGGAACGGAATGTCGGAGCCAATGACCTGATTGTGCACGTGGGGTTGTGAGGCGCCGGAGGCGTGGCCCTGGTTCTTGCGCAGGAGCACCTGGCACACGGCCGGATTGGCATACACTCG
The DNA here is from genome assembly GCA_964611965.1 of uncultured Binatia bacterium (SeqCode). Taxonomy (GTDB): domain Bacteria; phylum Desulfobacterota; class Binatia; order HRBIN30; family HRBIN30; genus CAZTDK01. Next base: position 5,169 of record CAZTDK010000472.1, read on the forward strand.
GCGGGCAACGGCAACATCCGCGGCGAGCAGCGCATGGAAGTGCTCGAGCGGCAGCAACCCGGTGTACAGCAGATCCTCGTGCCGCTGCGGGTTGTCCGCAAAGTGTCGTGGGTCTTCGATGACAACGTACGACTCGTTTTGCCCGCCGGTGCAGCATTCGGGGATCCGCGGAATGAGGTTGCGTACCGCGCGGATCAGCCAACGGTCGTCGGCCGGTTCTGGAAAGACGTCACAGTTCCGGACACGCAGGACTTCCTCGGGGGTGTGGTCTTCGTTCCCCGGACAAAACGGACACGAGCGTTGCGCGGCGTCGAGCTCGGCGCGCAGGCGGCCCTCGTAGACGGCGCGGTCCTCAGGCGTGGCCCGCAGCAACGCGTCTTGCGCCTGCCGCAAGGCACGCTGCC
>CAZTDK010000473.1:0-5571 GCA_964611965.1 uncultured Binatia bacterium (SeqCode)
GTCACGGTCAACGGCGGCGAGGCAAAGCACGGCCTCCTGGTGCTTCGTCTCCTTCGGCCGGGCGCACAGTTCGAGCCCAGCACCTGGCGCGCCTCTCCCGCGGCAGTAGCGACAGACCCAAACGTACATGCCGGTCCGCCGCTGTTCGAGCAAAGCGAATACAGGGTCACCCTGCGCAGCGTTGATCCTCGGGACGTCGCGTTGGAGCACCGCGACCCGCTCATTCTGAATCGATTTGACGATGATGAGCGAGGCCGCTTCGATGGCCTCATCAATTTCCGCTCGCAGGTTGGCGTTTCGACGTTCCGCGTTCTGGTCGACAACGCCCCTGAATTTGAGTTCGACGTTGAGGTGTTTCCGACGAAGCTCGACTACAAGAGCGATTACGACGAGATCCTCGCGGATGTGCAGGAAACGTTGGCCGGCCTGGCATTCGAGTATCTACGCGCCACGTGGCGAGGCGCCAAGGCGGTGGACGCCCCGGCGCCAACGCAAATCGAATGGCTCACACTGCTGCGGAGTGTGGTCGAGGAGTTCGAGCAAGCCCTGCGCCACATCTCGAGCCGGCCGGTTCGGGGGCTGCGACGAGCAGCGGTTGTGCGACGGGCAGCCCAGGTCCATCACGTAGACAGCAGTATCCGATCGTTCTTGCGACGACAGGCGCAGCGCAGCAGTGCGAGCGAGATTGTCGCGGGCGTGCCCATACCCGAGCGGATTACCGAGCGGCGTGTCCAGCCGACCCTCGACACGCCTGAGCACCGCTGGCTGGCGTCGCAGGTCGACCGGATCCGCCGCCGACTGGCGGAACTCCTCGAGATCGAGCGCAAACACCATGAGCGGCGCCCGTCGGAGAGAGGCGTGCGGATCCTTACGGAGCTGGGGCGGCTCGAGAGTCGGGCGAGCCAGTGGTCGCAGCTGGAGCCACTGCAGTCCGCCACCGACCTGCCCCCACCGGGATTTGCTTCACTACAGCTGCTGACGGCGCCGGGATACCGGGAGGCGTATCGGGCCTGCATGACCCTGTCGCTCGGGCTTCGGGTGGAGGGGGGACCGCTGCAGCTGTCGGTAAAGGACCTGAACCTTCTCTACGAGTACTGGTGCTACCTTGCACTGCTCCGAATCGTCGCTGAGGAGACGAAAGCCCCGATGGATCCGCGTGTTCTGCTCGAGGTTCGCGCCCAGGGGTTGTCGGTACTCCTGCGCCAGGGAAGTGAGTCGAAGATGCCGTTCCTGCTTCCGAACGGGCGGCGGCTCACGGTCCGGTACAACCCGGCGATGGAGAAGGGCTCTCTCGTCCCGCAGCGCCCGGACCTGCTACTCACGCTGGAGCATCCCGACTGGCCGGCTGTGCATCTCGTCCTCGATGCGAAGTATCGACTCGACGCATCCCCGGAGTATCTTGCGCGATACGCCTCATCTGGGCCGCCGGAAGATGCGCTCAACGCAATGCACCGCTACCGGGACGCGATATTGGATGAGGTCGGCGGAACGGCAAGGCGCACCGTCGTGCAGGCAGCCGCGCTGTTCCCTCAGCGCGTGGACCCCGAGAAGTACAAGACTGGGCGGCTCTGGCGTGCACTCGGTCGCATCGGGGTCGGCGCGATCCCACTGCTTCCCGGGCACGACCAGTTCTTGCGAGTCTGGTTGCGGAGCTGGCTCGACCACGGCGGCTGGAACATGGCGGACCAGGCCATCGACCATGCAGCGATCCGACAGGCAGCGGAATGGCGGCGCGCTGCAGCCGAGCCCGTGCTCATCGGCGTCCTTCGCGGTGAAGACCCTGTCGCTCACCTCGCGTGGATTCGCGAGCAACGCCGCTATCATACGCGACTGGCCAAGGACCAGCCGCGCCTATTCGCTGCAGGGGTGGTCGCGTTCTACGAGCCCGCTCGCATGGTCGGAGACGCTCGCCATGGCGTCGTACGCCTACGTGCGAATATCCTCGGCGTCCGAGTTGTGCGTCGCAACGAAGTGGCGACGCCGTGGGCGTCCCAACACGGGGACGAGGAACAGGTACTCTATGAGCTCGGCCCCATTACCAGGCTGCCTCGGGAGATCGTCAACAAAGACGATCGCGGTCGCGGTGGTCCCTTGCGCGACCGGCGCTGGACCTCACGCCTCGCGCTCGAACGCGCTCGCACGGTCGCGGAGTTGCTCCTCGAAGCCGAGGCCGAATGGCGACTGTACGAAGAGCTTCGAGCTTTAGGTCTTCCATTCAAGCTGAGCGCGCAACGACCGAGGATCCAGCGCGAGGAAGACCTGCAGGGTCGCGTGCGGTTCGTCATGGACGACGCACGCACGGTGACCTGGACTGGCGCCGCGGGGTTCGTTCTACGCGACTCGTTGGGCCACAACGTGGCAGCAGCCACTGTCCCGGCTGTGTTGGCGGCGCTGCAAACGTGACCGCGGGGTGGTCGCGGCGCTCAAGGAGTCTCCCGGACACGTCTTGCACCGCGGGCGCGGCCAGCATGGCCGGGCGTGAATCACCTGATCAACCGTCCGCATCGCCATTCGAGCGCCGCCGAATTGGGCTTGAAGGCTGGATCACCTGGAGAAATCAGACGGCGACCGTCGAGCGAAACGAGTTCCTCTTCCCTGTCCCTCCCGCAAATTCCGTGCGTGTTGAATTGAAAGAGATTTTCCTTTGGGTCTGACTGCGCCAGAGTGGGCGGATGATGAGCGTTTTGGTCGTCCTGTTCACCGCAGCGCGAGACCACTTTCGCCGTCGCTCCGACCTGGAAGCTGAGCTGCTCGCGCTCCGACATCAGCTCCTGGTTCTGCGACGACAGCACGGGAAGGGCCGAGTGCCACTGCGCCCCGTTGATCGGGTCTATTGGGTGGTGCTGTCCCGGCTCTGGCCCCGGTGGCGCGAAGCGTTGCTCGTGGTGAAGCCGGAGACAGTCATCGCCTGGCATCGCCGCGGTTTCCGCTGGTACTGGCGGTGGAAGAGTCGAACGCGGCGAGTTGGGCGGCCCGGCACCGGGCGCGACGTGATCGATCTCATCCGATCGATGCGCGGGGCCAACCCGCTCTGGGGCGCGCCACGGATTCACGGCGAGTTGCTCAAGCTTGGTATCGAAGTCGCCGCATCGACGGTCTCGAAGTATCTGCCGGCTCCATCGCGACCAGCGCCATCGCAAGGCTGGCGAACGTTTCTTGGCAACCACCTTGCCGAGATGATCGCCATCGATTTCGCCGTGGTGCCAACGGTCACAGGACACCTGCTGTTCGTCTTCCTCGTTCTCAGCCTGGTCCGACGGCGAGTGTTGCACGTCAATGTGACGACTCACCCGACGGCGGCATGGACTGCGCAGCAGGTCGTCGAAGCGTTACCGTGGGTAACGACGGATCGCCACGTTATACGGGATCGAGACGGGATATACGGGGCGGCCTTTCGAGAACGAGTTGGAGGTTCCGGAAACTTTGTCCGGGGATTTCCGGAAATTTTGTCCGGTGTGAGATGCGTTTGAACGCTCTTGGAGTCAAGCGTCCGGTGTGACGGCCCGTCGAGGACGAGCAGGCGGCCGCGTTCGAGCGTGCGGTCGACAATGGCCTCGGCGAGGTCGTGATCATGCAGTACGTCGCCCCACGCGGTGAGCGGCGACTTGTTGGTGGTGAAAATGATCGGGCGTTTGCGCAGGTGCCGATCATTGACGACGTGGAAGAGCACGTTGGCCGCATCAGGGCCGTAGGTCAGATACCCGACCTCATCCACGACCAGGACGTGTGGCTGTAGGTATTTCGGCAGCGTCTCGCGTAAGCGGCCCTGCAAACTCGCGGCGGAGAGTTCGTCGATCAGGTGTGCGGCGGTGGTGAAGAGCGCCGTCGCCCCATGCTGGATGGCGCGATAGGCGATGGCAATCGCGAGATGGGTTTTCCCTCTGCCGGTTTTCCCGAGCAGGATCAAATTGCGTCCTTCGGTCACGAACTCGGGGCCGAGATACGAGCCCAGCAGTGGCGGACGCAGGACCGACTGCAGCGAGAAGTTGAAATCGTCGACGGTCTTGAGAAACGGGAAGGCGGCGTCGTGCACGGCGCGGCGCAGCTTGGTCTGCTGGCGGTGCCCGATCTCCTCGGCCACCAGGACGGCGAGGAAGTCGCGACACGACCATTGCTCCGCCTCGGCGCGCTCGCACAGCTGAGGCCAGGCCCGACGGGCGTTGGCCAGATGCAGCCGCTTGAGTAAAGCGTCGAGATCCACGGTGCTCGGATCGAAGGGGAGCTCCGCCACCATCAGGACACCTCCCCACAGACCAGCGGCAGGGGCAGTGTGGAGCGGCCCAGGCACTGGGCAACGAAGGCGGTGGAGAGTTGGCCGATGTCGAGCGCCGCGCGAAAGGCGCGGTCCATCGCTTCCGGGCCGACCTGCTGGAGCATGTCGTGCAGGTCGTCGACATCGCGGTACCAGCTGCGGGGATGGTGGTGGACGAGTTCGGTGAGATAGCGCACGGCGGCTTCGCCGGTCTCGAAGAGATGCTGGCGTTTGAGGTAGCGCTTGGCCCGCGTGCCCGAGAGTGCGGCCAGGTGCGCGGCCCGATGCTCCGACAAGCGCGACGGCGCGCCGCGCTCGTGCTGGCGGGGATGGCTGACCTCATGACGGCCGGCGACGATGCGGACGCGATCGCGATACAGGTACAGGGTGCCGGGCAGCCCGGCGGCTTCGGGGGGCATCGAGTAGGGATGGGTCTCATGGAGCACCTCGGCCGTCGGCCCGACCGAGATCGGGATCCGCAGGGCGAGTTCAGCAGGTTGCACCCGTGGGGCACGCAGGCGCTCCTGTTCCCGACGCACGGCGGGGATAACCCCCGTGGGCCGACTGGGGCGCTCGGTGTTCATCTCCGTGAGCCACTGCGTGAGCTGCACGAGCAGGTCATCCATGTCCTGAAACCGGCGCTGCTTGAAGAACGACCCCTTCACCCATTTGACCAGCTCTTCCACGGCCCCCTTCTGGCGGGGCTGGTAGGGCCAACAGACTTCGGCCGTAAAGCCGATCTCCAGGGCAGCGTAGGCGAAGATCGGATTCCACTCGGTGATCTCCCCATTCTTCTTCCACTTGAGAGCCACCGTCTTGGGCCGATCGAATACGGCGCACAAGGGCACCCCGCCGAAGGCCACGAAGTGATCGGCCAGCGTGCGGATCAGCGTCTCGGCCGTTTCATTGGGCACCACAGTCACCTCGATCCAGCGCGACCACTTCAGGCGTGAGGCAAAGAAGTGGACGCGCTTGGTGTTGCCGTCACGAAAGCGGATCTCGATCTGTCCGAAGTCGTGTTGGGAGAACTCACCGGGAAGCCCTTCGAAGCGCATCTCCACCTGCACGTCGCGCGGGCGCAGCGCGGCGATCAGCTCGTACAGCGCGGTCTTGCCGCCAGCATAGCCCTCCAGCCGCGCCCGGCGCAGGACCTCGACCGAGAGCAGCATCGGCTCCTCCCCGAGCACGTCGGTAATCAACTGCCGGTAGGGCTCCGCGGTGCTGGGACGTCCGACGCGCTGCGGCGACACGATGTCCTCGAGCTGCGTCACGGGAGCCTCCCGAGCAACACGGCGAACGGTGCGTTCGTTGACGCCGAC
>CAZTDK010000474.1:0-5563 GCA_964611965.1 uncultured Binatia bacterium (SeqCode)
GTGCCGTGGGCATCGAGAAACACGCACCCTTCACGCTGACTGGTGGTGGCGATGCCGGCGACCTCCGCCGGTGCGATGCCGGCCTGCTCCAGGGCGAGCCGCGTGCAGCGACTCAGAATGTCCCAGAATGCCGGGGCGCTGAACGAGAACTCCTTGACGAACGGAATATCCGGGTTCAACCGCAGGTCATACTCCCACGGCTCGCGATGTGCGCCGAGAAGCTGACCCTTGGCGTCGAAGATGACGCACTTGCCGCCGCCGGTGCCGGCGTCGAGGACGACGAACGCGGACATCAGACAACAGACAACGGACAACAGACAGGGAGACAACAGACTTCGGAGGCAACCGACTCAGCGGCAACCTGAGATGCGGCTTTCGACGATGGCATAACGGGTTCTCCTCACTCAGCTCCAGTCTGTTGTCTACTTGTCTGTCGTCTTCCCCAGTGCTTCCGGGTTGACGATGTGCTTCGGGCGTTCGCCCCGCAGGATGGCTTCGATTCCGTCGACCACGAGGTCGGTCTGGTGCCGCACCACGTCGCGGGTGGCGCCGCCGAGATGCGGCGACACCAGCACGTTGGGCAGCTTGACGAAGCGGTTGTCGGGCTGCACGGGCTCGTCGCGGAAGACATCCAACGCCGCGCCGGCGAGGTGCCCGTCGCTCAGTGCGGTGTACAACGCGTCGTCGTCGATGATGGCAGCGCGCGCCAGGTTGAGGACGTAGGCGCCGCGCTTGAGCGCCCGGATCTGAGCGGGACCGATCAGGCCGGTGGTTTCCGGAATGTCCGGGCAGTGGACGGTGAGAATGTCGCAACGCTGCACCAACTCGTCCAACCCAACCGGTGCGGCATGATATGCCGCGAAGACATCCGGCTTGACGTACGGATCGTAGGCGACCACCGTGCTGCCGAAGCCGTGCAGCCGTTGCGCCACGCAGCGACCGATGGCGCCGAAGCCGACGATGCCGACGGTGACGCCGCCAAGCTCGAACCCGCCGTAGGATTCGTACGCGCTCAGGTAATCCTTGGTGCTTTCGAAGCGCATCTGTCCTTGCTTGATGAGCAGGTTCACTGTGAAGATGTGGCGCGCCAACGCCAGCATGAACCCCAGGGTGAGATCGGCGACCGCGTCGGCGTTGCGTGCCGGCGCAAACACCACCGGGATGCCCAGAGCCGTGGCGCGGTCGATGCCGATATTGATCGGATCGCCGCGACAGCAGCCGATGAGCGTCAGCTTGCAGGTGTCGAGGACCTCCTCGTGCACGAGATCGGCCTCGACGATCAGGACGTCCGCCCCGGCTGCTCGGATGCGCTCGGCGAACTGCTGTCCGTCATAGTAGATGCGCTTGCTGGCGCGCCAGTCATCATATTCGACGTCCATGTGGCGGCGCAGCCGCGCCAGTCCGTCGGGATGAAATGTTGCGGTGATCAAGGCTTTCATGACATTCCCCTGGAATTCGTATCGCGGCCGAGCAGCGCCTTTACCAATGTAATGATGTGCGCCCGTACGCGGCGGCGGACGGCGGGTGTGTGGACACTGCCCCCAAGCAGGCTGGTGAAGTGTCGGCTGTCGAGCAGGAACAGCAGGACCACGCTGTGAATGGTCAGCATGAAGAGCTGCGAGTCGACGTCTTTGAGCTTGCGGCCGCTGTACTCTTGGGTCCACGCCGCGAACACTTTCCACGCCGGCACCAGGATGTTGCGTTCGATGTCGACGCGGCTCTCTTCATTCTCGAGCAGCCGGCGCACCAGCAGTTTGGGAACGTTCGGATTGTCGGCAAAGAAGTCGAAGAGTGCGCCCACGGCCTCGTCGATGACGCGGCGACCGGAGCTGGCGCCGTCGAGCTCCACCGGAATCGCCTGACGCACCAGCTCGAGGATGCGGTCGTAGATGTTCTGGAAGACGGCGTAGTACAGCGTTTCCTTCGACTTCCAGTGGTAGTGCAGACTGGAGATGTTCACCGTTGCCTTGGAGGCGATTTCACGCGTCGAGGCGCCCGCAAACCCCTTGGTGGCGAACACGGCCTCGGCGTGGGCGAGAATACGCGCCTTGGTCGAAGGCGTCGCTTCGGGTTGCCGTGCCGCTGCGCGCGGGCTGCGGGCGGAAGGCTTGCGCCGGGTGCGCTCACGGCGCGCCCGCCGTTGGGCGCTTTCGACGGATGGTTGGCTCATGAACGACAGCTCTCTGCCCGGGCGCGCGCGCTGGTGATTCAATCGATTGATCGAGAACGTTCCCTTAAGGGAGAGACGCCGGGCTTGTCAAGAAAGGCCGGGAAATTTATTCTGCGGCATCGTGTTCGTGCTCGTGTTCGTCGGTGGGGTTTCGCTCGTTGAGTGTTCGCGTCCTCTTTTCCGAACACGAACACGAATCCTCGCGTCGGTGGCGCTGGCGTTGCTGGCCAGTTGCAGCGCACCGCGCCCGCCGGTCGCGCTACCCCCCGCGCTGTCCGAGATGGCGCCGCTGCCTACGCCCGCCCCGACACCGGCGGAACGCTGGATTCTCGTGCGCAAGACGCAGCGCACGTTGGCGCTCTATGAAGGATCCCAGCTGGTGAAGACCTACCCGATCGTGTTGGGGAAGGATCCGTATTGGGCCAAGCTCTATCAAGGCGACCATCGCACGCCCGAAGGCGAATACCACATCAGCAACAAGTACTTTCATCCGTTCTGGTCACGATTCATGCTGCTCGACTATCCCACGCCCACCAACCTCGAGATCTATGCCTGGAGCCAGGAGCATGACCTGGTTCCCAACCGCGCCCGCGGCGCGCCAGGTCCCGGCGGGGCGATTGGCATCCACGGCACCGAGCATGAGAGCTTGAACCGGCGCGGCGTCAATTGGACCGAGGGGTGTATCTCGCTCTTCAACGCCGACGTTGACGAGCTCTACGACTTGGTGCCCATTGGGACCCGCGTCGTGATCGAGCGCTGAGCAGATTCGTGAATCGTGTTCGTGCTCGTGAGTCGTAGCAGTGCTTCGCTCAGGTGGGTTTGTCCCCTCTTTCCCGAGCACGACTCACGAGTACGATTCACGACCCCCTCGGGTTGACTTTGACGTGGCGCGTCGGTAGTCGCAGTCGACTGCAGCCTGTGATTGGGAAGACAAGGAGGGCGGGAATGGACGACTTGTACGAGGCGAAGCGCCGCGAAGAGGACGAGGACGATCTCGAGAACGACGATATCGATGACGACGAGGACGACTTGGATGATGACGACCTCGACGATGACGATGACGATGAGGATGATGACGACGATTGGGACGAGGAAGAGTGATCCGCGGCTCTCGCGACGACGCGTCCTGACGCGAGGCGTCTTGCATGCGCGCCGTCATCCAGCGCGTTGTCAACGCGCGTGTGCTCGTCAATGATCGAGTGGTGGGGGCCATCGGAGGCGGGTTGCTGGTCCTCCTCGGGATCGCCGCCGACGATACTGCGGCCGACGGTCAATGGCTCCTCGACAAGGTGCTCGATCTCCGGATCTTTGAAAATGCGGTCGGCAAGTTCGACCGGTCGGTGCGTGACGTGAACGGCGAGCTTCTGGTGGTGTCGCAGTTCACGTTGTATGCCGACACGCGCAAAGGCCGCCGCCCGTCCTTTAGCGCGGCGGCGCGGCCCGAGCACGCCCAACCGCTGTACGAGAGTTTTACGGCGGCGGCGCGCGGCTGCGGGATCTGCGTGGCCACCGGCGAATTCGGTGCGCACATGCAGGTCGAGCTCACCAATGACGGGCCGGTCACCATCACGCTCGACAGTCGGAGCCGGTGACCTATGCCCGGCGCCGGGTTCTATGCCATTCATACATCAAAGCTCAGCTTCCGCAGCGACGGGCGATGGTACGCGGACGACGAACCGGTCGTCCATGCCCGGCTGGCCCGTTTGTTCAGCCGCTATCTGCGCCGCAAACCATCTGCCGGATATGAGATCTGGATCGACGAGCGGTACCACGCCGATGTCGAGATTGAAGACACGCCGTACGTGGTCACCGGTGTGCACGCCGACGATGTGCATGCCCTCTCGATTGAGCTCAACGACGGTACGACGGAGCCGCTGGTTCCCGACACGCTGGGCGTCGGTAGCGGCAACGTGCTCTATTGTGGGGTCAAGCAGGGCACGGAGCGCGCCCGCCTCCTGCGCCCGGCTTACTACCAGCTGACCGCTTTCATCGAAGAGCCGGTCCCTGGCCAGTTCCTCCTGCGCTGTGGCAGCACCACGCATCCCATTGCGGCGCGCTGAGTCCGCGCCGGCGCTGCACGTGGTCCTGGTGGCGCCCGAGATCCCGCCGAACACCGGCAGTATCGCTCGCCTCTGCGCCGCGACCTTCACACGCCTGCACCTCGTCCGGCCGCTCGGGTTCTCGCTCGACGATCGCTATCTCAAGCGCGCGGGGTTGGACTACTGGCCGTGGGTCGACCTGTCCGTCTACGACGACTGGGAACAGTTCCGCAGCCAGCACCGCGGCGCTTCGATGCGCTTCTTCTCGGCCCGTAGTGAGCGCAGCTACCTCCAGACGGAGTATGCCCACGGTGACTACCTAGTGTTCGGTTCGGAGACCAAGGGGCTTCCCAAGCCGTTGCTCGCGGCGCATCGCGATGCGACCTATGTCATTCCGATCGACAGTCCGCACGTACGTAGCTTGAATCTCTCCAATGCCGTGTCGATCGTCGTCTACGAGGCGCGCCGACAGCTGGGCGCATGATGGATGAAGCCGGCTAATGAATAGGAAAGGAAAATGGAAAACCGGGAGTGGAGAACCGAGAACTCAGAACCGGCAAATGTTCACGCCAAGTTTAATTGGCCGGTTCTCCATTCCCAGTTCTCGATTCCCGGTTTCCATTTTTTCCCTAGCTGGCAATTGTCAGTCAGAATGTTGCTGCTGAGACGCTGCTGAGGGAAGACGACGCCCATTCACCCGCTCCACGACAAGATCCTGCGCTTCATCGGCGATCCGGCGAGCGCCACGTTCGAGGCGCTCGCTCTCGAGGTCTTCGCCCATCAGGTCGAATATATCCCGGCCTACCGGCGCGTCTGTGAACGGCGCGGCCAGACGCCGGCGACGGTGCACGGCTGGCGCGATATCCCGCCGGTGCCCGCGTTGGCGTTCAAGCAGATGGAGCTGCGCTGCGGGCCCGCGGAGCGCACCTTCGTCAGCAGCGGCACGACACAGGGTCGCGAACAGCGCAGCCGACACGCGCTGCCCGATCTGCGGCTGTATCGCGCCGCGGCCATCGCCGGGCTGAAGGAATTCCTCTTTCCGGACGTTCCCGATATGCGCATCCTGTCGCTCGTGCCGGCCGTTGCCGAGCAACCGGAGTCCTCGCTGGCGCAAATGGTGGCCTGGGGAATCGAAACGTTCGGGAGCGCGAGCAGCGCCGTATTCGCAGCCGACGACCGCTTCGATTTCGAGGGCTTTGGAGACGCTCTGCGCAGCAGCGCCCTGCGCGGCAGTGGGGAGCCGGTGTGCGTGCTCACGACCACGGGTGCGCTGCTGCGGTTTCTGGATCGCTGCCGCGACGCCGGGTGGAGCTTTCGTTTGCCGCACAGCAGCCGGCTGATGGATACGGGCGGC
>CAZTDK010000475.1:0-5562 GCA_964611965.1 uncultured Binatia bacterium (SeqCode)
TCTCACGCACTTTCCGTTCCGGACCGACCACGCCGTTCCCCGAACGGATACGATCGTAGCGCTTATGGAGTATGCTGAACTTTATGATCTCCGCCCGGCGGACGAAGTGGCGCATGAAATCGAGCACCATACGCTGAGAGCGCGGGCGCTTGCGCAACTCCGAGTGCTTCAGCTCCGTTGCCTGTATGCGGCCGAAGAAGTCTTGCTTGATGGTCTGGCACTCGTCCTCGGGGAGGAAGACCGTGGCCAGCACAAAGACCGGCTGATCCCGATTGAACAGGTCCTCGCCGGTGAATCCGGACTCGTCCAGGAAGAGCAGGGGTTCGCGCATGCGCTCAATATCCGTGCGCGGAGCGACAGATCAAGGCTCCTTGCACGCTCGTTGGTTCACGCAGCCTTCTTCCAGTCAGCCACCGACCGGTTACCGACCGGTCGGTCGCGGACGTCATCGCGGGTTGCGTCCCTCATGATCCTGTACGCTTACGTCGCCGCTTCCGCGGGTATGCAACGAATGTCATTTCCTCGTGGAATAGATTCATCCCCCAATCGCCTGGGCGTTCCGGCCACCCTGGTGGCGGTACATCATGAAGGCGGATCGAAATCTCCTCTTCGTCGTCGATTCCCCACGACCGCCTTGATATCAGCTCGGGCAAACGGATTTGAACACTCGAGGGCTGATCCCAGGTTACCCAGTAACCCAAGGGAAAAAACTTGATCATGTCTCCTACAATGCAACTCTGCGGCGACCGGATATCGATCATGCCAAAGCCGCGAGCGACAACGTGCAACTCCGAGGGGTATATCCAGTAGTAGATGCTCATCTGAGGTGGCAACGGTTTCGATGTGTCGAGGAAGTATTCACGCATCGCGTCCGCAAGGTGCCCGTGTACCAAGTCTTTGCCCCGGTGTGCCTTGGGAAGCACGGCTAGCAGATGCCCCACAACCGCCCTTGCCACCCTGTGAACGCGGGTTCGGATCTTAATTTCTGGTGGAAACGCGATAACGCCGCTGGTGTTCATCCGGACAATGCGGCTGACGTCCTTTGAAATTTCTATCAGTGAAGGATCATACTGCCCACCCAGTCGACCGTTGTTGCAGTCTCCGCAAAGAGTGCGGAACTTGACCCCGTTCTGGTGAAATTTCGAAGGCGGTCGCTGAGGGTCAACAGCTACGAAGCGAACCAGTGTTTCGAGTTCGGCGGCGCTCAGCCCGCTTGCCCCCTTTGGGGGAACGTGATCCGCTGTCAGTGCCCCGTGCTGGCCACAGATGTTGCAGACTCCGACGGTCGCCATTGGAATAACCGTGCTGCCAGACCGGAGCCGGTTAGCCTTTCTTCGGTGGCGACTGGGCGCGGACCCGTTCTTCCTTCGAAGCTTGAATGCACCACTCTACATCCTGGTGGAGCTCTGTGGGGACGACGCCGCGCCAATATTCAGGCTTCTTGAACGATGGAATGATCCGAAGCTCTTCGAAAATGTTGCCGTCAAAGTGTAGTGACAGGAGCACCAAGGCCCTAAAGGAGGCTGAGATTCCCTTGATGTGTTGCTCGTGCTCCTTCGCCGCTTCCCGCAAGATCTTGGTGAGGTCATCCTCCAGCATCGACTTGGACTTGTAATGGATCAGCTTGTTCCGCGCGCTGACCAGCGCCTGAAGTGACTGATATGTAATGCCGGATTTGTCGGGGTCGGCTCTATCGATAAACCTGGAAATAACAAAATATTTGGAAAGTGGATCAAGTTTATCTGTATGTTCAACAAATGCGGAACCAAATAGGCACGCGCCAAGATCATAAAGAGTTGCCTCGACGCACATACCAGCGAAGACAACCGGCTCGACGGCGGCCTCCTCAACTTCGTTGAAGAGGGCATCATACTGAGCATCGAGGTGATCCAGCCGATTGAGTTGATCAGCAAGGCTACGATAGCGAACCAAGGAGCGTGCACACATCCTAAAATACATGAAGCTTTGGGGCTTAGCCCGACCGGAGGAATGTAATGGGATGCGGAGGCGATGAGTCATGCGTAAACTCCCTTCAACGCTCGGAGGCCCATCGCCACCGAATCAGAAACACGTCCAGGGCCAAAGGGTAATCAGTGCAAAGGAATAATGGCGAGCGCGTTGAATTGGTTCCTGGTCATCACGTTCGTCATGAAGCCGTAGGTGTCGAGCAAGTATTGCCAGCGCTCGCGTTCACCCAACACATCGGCAGCGAGTACGGCGATGGCCTCGCCGTTAGCTCGTTTGACTTCCGGATCACATAGGCCCTGGGCATCGAGTGCCTCTGAGTAGAGCCGCGATTTTCGCAAGTGCATGACTCGCTCACCAAACTCGTTGACTAAGAGCATCTGCCCAGCCGGGCCACCAAGGATGACAGCATCGAGAGTTCGGTGGCGGCAGAATTCGGAAGAATCATAGTAGAAGCACGGAAGGGTTCCAGCCTGGGCTGGCATACCGACAGTCCGGCGCCAAAGTGCTAATTCAACTTCGCCGTACAGGCGGTACTGAAATGCGTCCAGCACGTAAGACCAGTCATCATGGATACAAGAGATGAGAAGGACACGGGGCGCTATGTTCGGAGCTGGCGTGGCTTGCAGCTGGCGCGTTGCCTTCGCGATGACGGACGAAAGGGCACTCCACGGCGTAATCCGCCGTGAACATGTCGCGACACCTCTCGTCTCAGCCTGGGCGATCAGGTGGAGATATGCTTCATGTGGCTCCTTTCCCTTGGCCTCCACGATGAGAATATCGTCGTCCTGGATCACGGCCATCAGATCAGCACGTTCTTCATTGGGTTCCTGTGACACAGGTATCTGAGTCACCGTGTACCCGACGCTTTCAAGTAGGAGGCTGGCGTATGTTTTGGATGGTTCGTCTTTCATATGGGGAAGATCCTCAAGAGCCGCACCTGCACGGCGAACAATCAGGGCGGGGCTGTGGCGGTGCCGCCGTCATGGACGCTTCAGGTGGATTCGCTCCGACGGCCACGTCCTTGGAGCCATAACTTGCTTTGCAATACTCCGGCCGCGTCGACCCAGTATTCGCGGCCTACCTTCAAGGAACCACGGGGGAGAGGGTTGGCGGCCCTGGGGTTGTGAACCAGACAGTAGTCGTCCCCAACGATGAACTTGGTGTGATCGAAAAACGGTTCACAAGTGTTGAAAGGATTCATGTTGGACGACAGAACGGCACTGAGGCCCTCGTAACCCGCGTAGTTCGGGTGTTCTGAATATTCGGATTCCAGAAACACACGGGTGGATACGGCGCTGCCGGATGGTCGGCGAAGGATCTCGGGTTGCGATTGGAAACCCGCGTCCGAGAACGCGCCAGAGACACGATCAACCGAGACCTGTGGGAGACCGAGGCCCAGCACCGCGCGCACTATCCGGGGGGGATCAAGGTCCGGAACGTGCGGAAGCTTGCCGGTGTTGATGGCCACCACATAACAATCGCCGATTGCGACGAGCCCATTCTGGACGTAGGTCAGCCGTTTCTTTGCCTTGTTGCGGATCGCTTGGAGCAGGCGGAGCTTCGCCTCGTCATCAGGCACAGAATTGGCGGTGCCAACCGGAAGTTCTGGCACGGCGTCCTCGTTGGTACCCACGCCGGGGGCAACGGCTTCGATCCAGGCGCCGAACGGCACAAGAGTCCTGAAGTCTGGCCCCTGGTTTAGCGATCGACTCGGGCGGTTCCCCTTCAGTCTAGAAGCAAGCTCGCATCCCAGGCGAATAAGCGAACATCCCAGATAAAGTTCCCAGTACCTCGATTGAAAATCGTGGTTGCGAGATCCCTCAACGAAGTCGGTGTCCGCATAGGGCCGGTATTCTTCCCACATTGCCTCAATGAAGGCGCGAACATCGGCGTGGTTCTCATCAAGGCGTACAGCTTCATAGCTTGGATCACGCCCTGGAAGCGAAAATAGCTGCTGGTGATGGCGCGTCGCCGGCAGCTGCGACCCATTAGATTTGGTGGCTCGGACCATTCTAGCCACTGTGGTGTTCGTCCTTCCCAGGTCGAGACGATTCCCTGCGCCGCTGCGTTTCCAAGAACGAAATGGCCTCGGCATTTGGTACAGCGGTTGGCTCAATTTCGAGCAACTCTTGGGCGCGGTTGACCTTCTTGGCAGTCCTCCGGTCCATGAACGATGAGTCACAATAGACGGCCATGGCAACATGGAAGAGGTCGACGATGTCGTTCGGGGTCCAGCGACTTTTTCTGTCGTCATGATTGATCCGACGGAAAGCCACCGTGAGGGCATTCGCTGGGAACACTTTCACCAGGGCGGCCTCTGGTGTCCGATTCAGCAGGGGCAGCGCCCAAGGCGCGATGTTCGCTGCCGACGCAGCGCGCGCCAATGCCTCCTGAAGTGTTGGGGGCGTTTCAGCGACGGCAGCGGGAACGTCTTTGGTCCACCGCTTGAGATATTCATCCCCGAAGTCTTTGCCGGCCACACGGAACACATTGGATATCAACTCTCCGAGTGCTGGGCTAAGGCCGTCGAGTAGATGGCCGAAGTCCATGAATACGAGGTGTTCGAATTCCACAGCTTGCAGCCATTGGGGCAGGATCTCCAGTCCCATTCTTGCGTTGAGAGCGTCAAGTGGCCGGTCACGAAAGACAAAGCCCCGATCCAAGTCGCGGTAGATAAAATCTGGGCGCTTCAATTTCTCGAAACCCCGGAGGACCTCCAGGGTGCAGATCTTCCCCGCGTCGATCGCCCACAGAATCCTAAGCGATCGAAATGCGGCACGATACCGCTCGCGCGGTTGGTCGATTTTCTTCCGCAAATCGATCAAGACCGACGTCGAGATGCCACACCAATGCGGCTTCAACAATTCGCGTAGCCGGTTGGTGGCTGGGGGACGACTCTCGTCGTCAATCAGCTCGATAACTTGAGCTGCATCGAGCTGAACAATCATCAGATAGTTAGCCCAATTTTCGTGTCTATTCCGGTCATGACCACCGGGCGAAAACTTAGCGAATATCTGCCATTGCTGCAACAGACTGACTCAGATCGCTGCACAAGGTCCGTCGGGTAGCTACATACCCACCCGGGCCATTCAACACGGAAATCGACGCCGCCATGTTCAAGCCCACAAGAAACTTCCCAAGCCGTAGCTCTGCCCCGGTTCTGAGAGCTAGCCGTAAAGCGGGCGGTGGGCAGCTTGAGGTCGTATCCTTGGGTGGCTTCTTGCCGGGTGATCGCGGCGTTACCGTAATAGCCCGGTAGATCAGTGCCTTAGCGGTCGGCGATGGAATTCGCTTTTAGTTGTGCTCGGAACGTATATTATATGATAATAAACAGTATTATCAAGCTTTGGTATACTCATGAAGCCCAGTATGGAAAGTAACTTAGTCACGTGGGCGGCGGCGGCGTCAATGGTCGCCTGGGCCGTGTTTGTAGGCTACTGCGATCTCCAGGAGTGGCACGAGAGACAGGTCGCTCCGTACCGGCCGAACGTTCAACGGCTGAAGGAATGCGTCTCTCCATGCCTCCCGGAGTGATGGGCAGTATTGGTGTAATGGACACTGCGCCCCGTGTGGTCGGCGCTGTGATGCGAATAG
>CAZTDK010000476.1:0-5557 GCA_964611965.1 uncultured Binatia bacterium (SeqCode)
ACGGAACCGCAAGTCGATCGAAGGCCAAGTGCTTGCCTGGGAGCAGTGGTCTGTTCGGAAGAAAGCAGGAAACGTTGACGACATAGAGATCTGGCGAAAATCGCCACCGGATCTGAAGCCGCTTGCCCAGATCGCGGATGATCACCTTCCGGAGATTGCCGCTACGCAAGTCCGGCAATTCAACGCCAACCTCGCTATCCTTTTTGGACAAGCCAGTCGCTACGCGCCCGACCTAATGCCGCTGTTTCTCTCGGCCCACCAATCAATGATCGATGTCACACAAGAGATACGAAAGCTGAATACGTCGGCCAGGTTCACATCCTATAAAAATATACACTCGAAGACCAGCGAACTCATCGAAGTGAATGCTGCACTGACTATGCTACTCTCGCAGTCCTTCTCGGCGATGCCTAGTGTGCTGCACAGCCGCTATTGCGTCGCCGAGTATTCGCTACTCGGAATAGGGGGCGCGCTGCGAGGCATATGGCGCCTTTATAAGCACCTCGAAGATGCCTTCTTCGAAGGCGGCCTGGTGCAGCGCATCCGCGGCAAATTCCCCAAAGATCCTTCGTTTCCGGTATTCAAAGACCGAAGTCAGTTCGAACCGGCTGAGTGGACACATTCACCGCTCGCAACCGGAGGGAAAGAAAGCGATCAAGATACGGTTGAGTATCAGATCCCATATTTCAGCTCTCGCTGGGGCTTTCATGAAACCCTCCACACCATCAGCGTCTCATGGCAATGCATTCACTCCGGGTCCCGTCCTCAGTGGAATCTGCTCACCATGAGCCACGAGTTCCTTCACACGCACGTTCATGAGCTGCTCGATACCCTCTTCCCCGTGAGTGACACGGATGGAGGCGCACTCGTTACTCTCTACAATGCTGGCCAAAGACGGGGCGAGGACTACGACAACGGCTTCGATTCTGCTCGCGTGGCCCTCGTGGTCGCCTTGGTGCAACTCAATCATTATGCCGAAGTATTGGGGCGTCCGCAGCTCATTGACAAGTGGCGCTTTAGGAACGCTATCTCCGTGGCCGATCTGGAGCGGCTTCGCCAAACCCACTGGTGGTATATCAACGAGATCATCGTGCATGTATTGGACTTCCTCTACGTCTACAAGGGTAACGATCTGGCATACGTCGAGTCCCTCTGGCAGTCGTGGTCTCTGGTTCCCAAAGTGGCGAAATCCATTTCACACTACTTGCAACGGACGATATGTGCGCTGGCCGCAACAGGTCCAGCACACGCCAATAGCACCACTGCGTTTCGTGACGCCCACGACCGACTCACCGACGTTCTGGCGAAGTTAGTATCTAAAAAGGGGTCCAGAGGTGCAACGCCAGTTATGAGAGAGGCCTTGCGAGTGTGTCGCGACGGCGAGACGCACAAGAAGCTCAGAGTAGAGTTTGAAGCCAGTTACTATATTGTATGTCTCGCACGCGCAAAATTTCATGACAATCGACTTCACGCGACACTACTTGCTGATGATATCGCCGAGCCGAAAGATCTAGGGAAGCGCTACGGGTTGCTGCCTGGCTCGTTTCCGGAGAAACCGATCGAAAGTCCTGTCGGTTTTCTCCTAGACAGATTCGTCGCGAAGACTCCCGAGGAGAGCATCGCATTTGCGAGTGTTTGGCAGCTGCTGCTACTAGTGGAGGGCAACGATGGATGATCCGAGTGAACGAAGGATCGCATTGCGACGGTTTTCTGGTGTTTTGATGCGAGCGAACGGTCTCTCTACCTTGGACGAAGCGACAACAGTATTTGGCAGTCTTTTCGAGGGCAAGGGTAAATTAGTTCGCGTTGGTGTTCCGACCGGTTGGCAGATCCGGGTGACCGAGATGTACCACCGGCGCTCATTGTATCCAGCGTCGATAGGCCCAACCCCTGATTCATCGGGTGATCGATATGGGCACACCGTCTACCTCGGCTCAGCCACATTCAAGCTCGGCGAGGCCAAGAGGTCGAGCTGGGTTCTCTTGGCTTCTCCGTACGTGCGTTTATTCGCGGATTTGAAGCGATTGCTACAAGATCGAATGAACCTCAAGTTCCTCGCCCCTGACATGAAAATGCTCTTTTCTCACTTCGAGGAGCACCGTGCGGGGCTTCGAGTACCCAGAATTGTGGTTCAGATGTTCGGAGACGTGGGCGTTGAAACGGTCGCACTGAGCGGACGGAGTCCACTGAGATCCGAGTTGCGCGAAGCCTTGGAGAACGTTTCTCGACCGTATGCGATCCGCATCGCTGACACGACTCAGGACGTCGGCACCTCGGTATCGTTCGACAAGCGCGGTGCCGTCTGGTGGCATCTTAGGACGCAGAATCAGTTCGCTTACATTTTGAACTTAGTACGCCTCGTAGATGACATCGGCGCGTTTGTCACCACCTCACGATGGCCAACGCTGCCTGCCGAGCCCGCACTCAAGGCGCCCACAAAGTAGTCGACGCGTGCAAGACCCGATAGGTGTCATAGGGAAAGATTCCTGGGGGGACGAAGAATTTCGACAGGATATTCTCGTGGAAGCGCTTTGCAAAGGCGAGCTGGCGCTTGTTCTTGGAGCAGGTATTTCAAAGTTTCTCAAACTTCCGCTATGGCATGAGCTGATCGCGGGCTGTGCGAGGCGGGCGGGCCTTCGTTCGCTTGCCAAAGGAATCGACAAGAACACCGCCGCCGAAGAGCTTCGGAAGGCATTTGATCAGATTAGTGAGAGGTGTGGCCGTAAGAAGACGCCAGACATCTTGGAGATAGTATCGCAGGCCTTGTACCAGGCCCTCTCGAAGAAAGGAAATACGTATCCAAGTGAGGTAGCCCTGAGTCCACTGCTCATTGCCCTTGGCGCTCTTACGATGAATTCCAGTCGAGGCTCCGTGTCTGAAATCATCAGCTTAAATTTCGACGATCTATTGGAATGGTTCCTCGACCTGCACGGATTCTCGACCCAAGTGGTCACTGAGTATCCAACGTTGCTACGTGCCGATAAGGATGTCCGGGTGTTTCATCCCCATGGGTTCCTTCCCCTACGAAGAACTGCCTACCAGCCCTCAGACTTCTTCGTGCTGTCGCAGAAGCAATATCTTGCGACAATGGCGGATGCGGGTTCTTCTTGGAGTATTGCTCTCCAAAATCTGCTTATTTCTAAGATACTTTTGTTTGTTGGAACGAGAGTCGAAGATCCCGATATTCACCTGCATCTCACGCGGGCGGAGCCGCTGTTGGCGAAGACACGTCCGTTCGGCTACGTATTGATTCAACAGGCCGAGCTGACGAAAAAACGCGCAGACGAAATTCGTCGCCTCAATCTCGAACCATTTGTTGTGAAATCCTACCGGACCGCTCACTTCGATCTCCTGCGAATTTGCCAGGGAGCAGCTGAACGAAATCGACAGCTGCAATCCTGATTCGCGTTAAGTTGCTTGCACGCGTGATGCCATCTTGGATCTAACTGTCATCACTTCAGGGCTGGACCTTTGTCGGGTTCTAGCTCTCGCTTTCGCGCTTCCGTGATTCCATTCTCGCAAGTTCTTCCCAAACTGCCAGTCATTTGACGGGTACACACACCCGTGTGTATGCTGAGGGCCATATGAGAGGAACCACCACCATGCAACGACGCATCAATGTTTCGCTCTCCGAAGAGGCAGTACGGCTCCTTGACCGCCTAGCCCCTAAGGGCGACCGCAGTCGCTTCCTCGACGACCTCGTAAAACGAACTGCTCGTGACCGGGCGGCGCTGCGCGCCCGACTCAAAGAGGGCTATGTCAAACGCGCTGGGCGTGACCGGGAAATCGCCGCTGAGTGGGACCCCTTGGCGGACGAAGTATGGCAACGCGACGTTCGCCGGTAGTCCCGAAGCGGGGTGACGTCTACCTTGTCCGCTTCGACCCTACCGAAGGAGCAGAAATCGCCAAAACGAGGCCGGCGGTCGTCATACAAAACGATGTTGGCAATCGCTTCAGCAACCTCACTATCGTCGCGCCGATCACGTCCAAGTACGACGCTGAACTCTACCCGACCGAGGTCCTTGTGCAGGCGCCAGAAGGCGGCCTCAAGACCGACTCTGTCGTTCTCCTCAACCAGATTCGGGCAGTCGACAAGCGTCGCCTGAGTCGCCGCCTTGGTACCCTTCATCCATCGACCATGACATTGGTCAACGAAGCCCTCGCAATTAGTGTTGGGTTGGCTGACCTCTGATGACTTGTTCACCTCGCGGGACCTTGCGCAGGAGCTTATGAACGAAGCCGATACTTGTCGCCGCTACGTCGTCCCTAAGCTGCAAGCCGCAGGCTGGGACACCGACCCACACCGAATCAACGAGCAGGTGACCTTCACCGACGGTCGTATTGTTCTGGCAGGACGAAAGGCGCATCGGCGCCCCGGCAAGCGTGCGGACTACATCCTCCGCTACCGCCCCGACATGGTGGCTGCCGTGGTCGAGGCTAAACCTAACTATGCGACACCCGGCCAGGGGCTCCAGCAAGCGAAGGTCTACGCGGAAATCCTCGGTCTGAAGTTCGCCTACGCAACGAACGGCCACGGCATCATCGAGTTTGACTTCACCACGGGCAAGGAACGCGCGATCGAGGCGTTCCCGACCCCCGACGAGCTTTGGCGACGGCTGACCATTGACCAGGGAATCACTTCAGCAGAGGCCGAGCACCTCCTCACGCCAGCCTACCACCTGAGCGGCAAGTCTCCGCGCTACTACCAAGAGATTGCCATCAACCGCGCCGTGCAAAGCATTCTGCAGGGACGTCAGCGGATTCTTCTTACGATGGCGACCGGCACCGGAAAGACGGTCGTTGCTTTTCAGATCTGCTGGAAGCTTTGGTCCTCTCGCTGGAATCGCACGGGCGCCCACCGCCGGCCTCGTATCCTTTACCTCGCCGATCGCAACGTGCTCATCGATGATCCCAAGGACAAGACGTTTGCACCGTTCGGCGATGCCCGCTGGAAGATTGAAAACGGCGTCATCAATAAGGGCCGTGAGATGTACTTCGCAATCTACCAGGCGATCGCCAAGGACGAGCATCGCCCCGGTCTCTTTCGCGAGTACCCACCCGACTTCTTCGACCTTATCATCGTCGATGAGTGTCACCGCGGCAGTGCCAAGGATGAAAGCAACTGGCGTGAAATCCTGGACTACTTCGAGCCTGCCTTCCAGCTCGGCATGACGGCTACGCCGCGGCGACAAGACAACGCCGATACCTATCGCTACTTCGGCGATCCCATCTACCAGTACAGCCTTCGCCAGGGTATCGATGACGGATTCCTTGCCCCCTACCGCGTCCATCGTGTCATTACCACGTGGGACGCTGCTGGCTGGCGACCCAGTGCAGGAGACCTCGATCGCTTCGGTCGTGAAATTCCGGCTGAGGAGTACCATACCAAGGACTTTGAGCGTGTTGTGTCCCTTCGCGCACGCACCGAAGCCGTCGCCCGCCACCTGAGCGACTTCCTCAAGAGTACGGACCGCTACGGGAAGACCATTGTTTTCTGCGTTGACCAAGAGCACGCCGACGAGATGCGGCGCGCCCTCAACAACCTCAATGCCGACCT
>CAZTDK010000477.1:0-5556 GCA_964611965.1 uncultured Binatia bacterium (SeqCode)
GACGGCTCGCTGGATTACGCCGGCGGGCCGCTAGCAGGGTTTACCGGCGAGCGCTTCAACGAGTGTCATTACACCACTGTGTTCAAACGCCGAGCCCGCCAGTCTGGCCGAGAGGGCAAACAGTGATTCCCCTGGAGGAAGACGCATGAGCATCAACATCGGCATCATCGACCAGCGCGTGCGAAAGCTCGCTGAGGATCTCGCCGTGGAATTCGAGACACGGTTAAACATCAAGAACGATGAGCCGAAGCAACGATCCACCGCATTCGTATTCCTGGTGGTGAAGACGGTTTTGGATTTACCGGACGAGGAGGCGCTCGACTGTCTGACTGAAGGCGGCAACGATTTCGGCGTCGATGCGATTCATGTCGGCGACGTAGAGGACGGCGAGTTCGTCGTCACTCTGTTTCAAGGGAAGTACAAACAGGACCTGGCGGGAGACGGCAACTTTCCCCAGAACGGTGTCGAGAAAGTGATACAAGCGATTAGGTATTTGTTCAACCCGGATGCGCAGATCACAACTAATCCGTTGCTAACGAAGCGCGTTGAAGAAATTCGTTCGCTGGTACGCGACGGACAGATTCCGCGCGTGCGCGCCGTGCTTTGTAACAACGGGCTCAAGTGGCCAGCTACAGCACAGGAATTAATTGATCGCGCGGCGTTCCCGCCCGAGCAAGTCGGTTGGGACTATATCAACCACGACGAGATAGTTCGCCTCATGCAGGCGACGAAGCAGGTGGACGACACGCTCCGGCTCGCGGGAAAGGCAATCGTCGAAGACTTCGACTACTGCCGTGTGCTCGTGGGTAAGATTCCGGTGCGCGAGGTCGAATCGTTGTTCAATCGCCATGGCGATCTGCTTCTGGAGCGGAACGTGCGCCGTTTCCTCGGCCTGCAGGGCAATCGGGTGAACCAGGGCATCGATCATACCCTTCGGAGCGACGCCGAGCGGGGGAACTTCTACTTCTACAACAACGGCGTGACGCTGCTGTGCCGGAAGTTCACCTACAACGCACTTCAGGGCGAAAACTACCAAGTTCGCGTCGAAGGATTACAGGTCATCAATGGGGGTCAAACCTGCAAGACGATCCAGAGTACACTCGCATCGCTGACTGGCGTCGCTCAGGGACTGGAGAAGGCGTTCGTGCTGGTCCGTCTCTATCAACTTCCCAGCGAATCAAGCGACCTCGTTCGCAGCATCACCTATGCCACCAACAGTCAGAACCCGGTCGACCTGCGCGATCTTCGCTCGAATGATGGGCGGCAAAAGAGCCTGGAGACAGCAATTCGGGACCTGGGGTTCACCTATCACCGGCATCGCAGTGAGGCCTCGCTGAGAGCGACGGACATCAGCAGCGGCACCGCCGCGGAAGCCGTGCTGTCGGTGTGGCGTCACCGGCCGCATCAGGCCAAGTTCATGGGGCGTGAACATTTCGGTAAGTTGTATGAAGTCATCTTCACCGATGACCTCACCGCGGCGCAGGTCGTAATCGCTACACTGCTGTTTCGGATCGCCGAGAACAAGCGGCGCCGGCCGCCGCAGGGCGCACCGGACTTCGTCGCTTATGGCTCGTGCTTCCTGGCGATGCTGATGGGTCAGTATCTCCTTGAGAACCTGGGCATCACCCTGGCGCAGCTCAGCCATCTCAACTTCGCCGAAGCGAAAGCCAAGTTGGACCAGGAAGAGGAACAGTACTTCGCGAAAGCCACGGAGGCGGTAGACGCGGCCATAAAGCGACTCTACGGCGATCAGACGGTATCCCTGCAACGCTTGGCGGCCACGTTCCGGCGCGGAGATCTGATCCAGGAGCTCGGCATACGGCAATGAGAGCTGGCACTCTGTTAGAGGCCGTGCGCTCTTCATTGACGCACGCCACCCGCTACAACCCCGGCGACGTAGTCGCGCCGGCTGCGGTGCTGTGGACCGATGCGGATGGCCAGTGGCGGGCGGTAGTAGAGCAATTGCGCGGGTTGATGCCGGAGCTGCTGACTCTCGGTGCGTACGACGCAGAGACGCGCACTGGCCCGGCAATCTGGCTGCGCTGCGTGATCGAGCCGTCGGTGCGCGCTGAGAAGTTCCCTCACCTGGATTGGCCGGCGGAAACAGTGCCTGTGATCTACATGCCGGGTGTGAGCCGGCAGACGCTTCGTGCCGTCGAGGAATGTCGCGACGACCTCAAGCCGTTGGTCGAGCTGCAGTACCGTGGGACGGTCTGGGCGCAGAAGAACGGCAAGGACTGGACCGTCCGCGCGTTCTTGGTGAGCGACGATGGTGGGCTGGATCTGGATGTCGCCGAAGACAAGCTGACGCTTCAAGCGATGCAGGGAGCGTTGTCGCAATTGGCCGTGACGCCGGTGATGTCACTCGGCCAGAAGCGGTTAGAGGCTGAGGATTTCGATCGCTTGATGATCGGCGACACACCGCGCGACCTTCTGCTCTGGCTCGGTGACCCCGAAGGCACACGCAAGCAGTGGGACGAAGGGAAGTGGTCGGCATTCCGCAACCGCTGCCGGCAGGACTACGGTTTCGACCCCGAAGTGGACGGTGAGATCGTCGGTGGTGAGAAGCTCGGGCAGCGCAAGGACGCCTGGTACGGCATCTGGGAACGGTTCGCTGAATCTCCGGCCCTGTACCCAAAGGTCCCTGAACTGCTGCGCCGGGCCAAGCCGAGGGGAACACTGATTTTCGACAAGGAACCCTGGCCCGACGAGAACGATTTGATGGAGAGAGCGCTCCGGTCTGCACTCGTCGCAATCGGCTCGATCCCGTCGGCGGATGCCAGGCAGCGCTTGGGGCAGTTGGAGAAAGAGCATGCACCGCGGCGGAGATGGGTTTGGGCGCGGCTGGGGATGTGCCCACTGGCAAACGCGCTTGAACATTTGGCGGTGCTGGCCATCCGGACTGCTGCGATGCTGGGCGGCGACTCCGCCGAGGCGATGGCCAAGCTCTATGCCGAGGGCGGGTATCTAGCCGACGATGGCGCCATGCGCGCGCTGGCGTGCGTGAAGACCGCGGAAGACACCGCGGGCGTACAGGCAACTGTGCGATGCGTGTACCTGCCGTGGTTGGAAGATACCGCGAGCCACTTTCAGAGCTGCCTGGCGGCAAAGGCCCTGCCCGCGGTCGCGCAGCAGGAAATCGTGACCGCTGCGGCCGGCGAATGCATTCTGTTCGCAGACGGCCTGCGATTCGATGCCGGCCAGCGTCTCGCTGCGATGATCCAAGAGCGGCAAGTCGAGGTATCGAGCGGCTGGCGTTGGGCGGCGCTACCCACGGTGACGGCAACGGCAAAGCCGGCGGTGTCCCCAGTGATCGCGAAGATCCGCGGGGGACGCCTGGGAGCGGACTTCTGCCCCGAGACTGCCGCTGCAGGAGAGGGTCTCACCATCGACCGCTTCCGCAAACTGCTGGCGAACGACGGATTCCAGGTGCTCGGACCGGCAGAATCGGGTGAGCCGTTGCCGAAGAATGCGCGCGCGTGGACGGAATACGGTGAGCTCGACAGTCTCGGCCATAATTTGCAGGGGAAGCTGCCCGCCCGCATTGACGATCAAGTTGAGCTTTTGCTGGAACGTGTCCAAGGGCTTTTGGCGGCGGGCTGGAAACGCGTACGCGTCGTCACTGATCACGGCTGGCTCCTCGTGCCCGGCGGTATGTCGTCGGCGCCGCTGCCAAAGTACCTCACCGAAAGTCGCTGGTCGCGGTGCGCGTCCATCAAGGACAATGCGCACGTGGAAGTCCCGGTCGCCGGTTGGTCGTGGAATCAAGGCGAGCGCTTCGCCTACGCACCGGGAGCGCACTGCTTCATGGCCGGGCAGGAGTACGCGCACGGCGGGGTGAGCTTGCAGGAGTGCGTGATCCCGGTACTGACGTTCGCGTCGATCAACACGCCGACCAGCGTGGTGGTCACCGTCAGCGACATCCAATGGGCCGGCCTGCGCTGCCGCGTGACCGTGCAGCCGACGGTCGATGGCCTGGTCGCCGACCTGCGGACGAAGCCCAACGTGGCGGACTCAAGCATCGCCGAGCCGAAGGCCGTGGACTCTGACGGGAAGGCTGCGCTGCTTGTTGCAGACGAAGCGCTCGAAGGAACTACCGTCAGCCTGGTGATCGTCGATGTATCCGGGCGTGTGCTCTGCAAGCGGGCCACCTCGGTGGGAGGCGGCGACTGATATGGAACTCGATCAACTAGACAAACTCGCGGCGTCGGCATTCGACGGCTACCTCGTTCGCAAGGACCTGGTGCGACGCTACAGCCGGCAGTATCCGGTCCCAACCTACGTCGTGGAGTTTCTGCTTGGGCGATACTGCGCGACGGTGAACGAGCAGGAAATCGACGAGGGGTTAAAGATCGTCGAGCGGCAGCTTCAGGACCGCACCGTTCGCACGAGCGACCAGGAGCTGTTCAAGGCCAACGCTCGGAAGAAGGGGTCGGTGAAGCTCATCGACCTGGTGAAGGCACGCCTGGACCCCAAGACTGATTCGTTCCTTGTGGAGCTGTCGAGCCTCGGGCTGAGAGATGTACGGATCGCGGACACCCTCGTCCACGAACACGAGCGGATGCTCAGCGACGGCTTTTACGCCGAGGTTACCCTGACGTACGACGCGGCGATCGCGGAGGAAAAGCACGGTCGGCCATTTGCCATCGAGAACCTGCGGCCGATCCAATTGTCCAAGTCGGACGTGCTGGTCACGCTCCGCAAGGGCCGTGAGCGATTCAGCACGTCTGAATGGAAGGAATTCCTCCTGCGCTCCGTCGGCTTGGAGCCATCGTCGATGTCCGAGCGGGCGAAGATCGTCATGCTACTCCGGATGGTTCCGTTCGTTGAGCGCAACTACAACCTGGTCGAACTCGGCCCACGAGGCACGGGCAAGAGTCACCTGTATCAGCAGATCTCGCCGTACTCGCACCTGATCTCGGGGGGCAAGGCAACGGTCGCCAAGATGTTCGTCAACATGTCCACCGGCCAGAGGGGACTGGTGTGTCTTTACGACGTGGTCTGCTTCGACGAGGTGTCGGGCATCTCGTTCGATCAGAAGGACGGCGTGAATATCCTCAAGGGTTACATGGCCGCCGGTGAGTTCTCGCGCGGCAAGGAGAGCATCCGTGCCTCGGGCGGAATCGTGATGGTGGGCAACTTCGACGTGGATGTGGAGCAGCAGCAGCGTATCGGCCACCTGCTCAGCCCGCTGCCACCGGAGATGCGCGACGACACGGCATTCATGGACCGTCTCCACGCCTACGCGCCCGGCTGGGACTTCCCGAAGCTCAAGGCCGACGATCACCTGACGGACCACTTCGGCCTGGTGACCGACTTTCTGTCCGAGTGCTGGACAAAGCTGCGCGAGGGTACCCGCGTATCAGCATTGCAAGGCCGCGCGCACTGGGGCGGCGCACTGAGCGGTCGAGACATCGAAGCCGTGAGCAAGACAGTCAGCGGCCTGCTGAAGTTGCTGTTCCCCGACCCGGACATGTCCATCCCCGACGAGGAGCTGGAGGTGGTCATCCGGATCGCCCTGGAGTCCCGTCGCCGGGTCAAGGAGCAGCAGAAGCG
>CAZTDK010000478.1:0-5548 GCA_964611965.1 uncultured Binatia bacterium (SeqCode)
CCTGCAGTGGACACAGAGCGCCGATGTTCCTCCCGAGCTGTTCGATCCGCAATTTCTGCCGCGTCTGTCCGCCCCCGCGTCGCCAATCACCGCCACCCCGCCGGCTGGATCGCATTAGCCCTGATCTGAGAAAAGGGGGTCCACCACGAAAGACACGAAGACCACAGAAAACGAGGAGCCAAGCATGACGCTGGCATGGCGCGGCAAACCGCATTGGGAATGACCTCTCCTTTGGGGGCCATGGACATCTTCCTTGGCCTTTTTCTTCGTGCCCTCCGTGTGCATCGTAGTGAGTACCTTTCTCACATCGGAGCGAACGCAGGCCTCAGTTACTGCTCTGCCTCTTGCCTTTGCGCCCCGGTTGCCCGCGTCCCCCACCGGCCGCACCGCCGACATGGCGTTGCAGGGCATCTCGCACTTCGCCCTGCAACTCGCGGCGAAAGAGCAACAGCTTGGCCTGCTGCTCCACGGTGAGAACCGCCTGCAGTTCGCGGAACGTCTCTTCCGGGACAAACGCCAGCTGTTGATCCAGCTCGTTGCCTTCGCGGATCAGCCTTGTCAGTTCGCTGGGGTCGGCGGGCGTCTTTTCAAGCGCCGACCGCAGCGCACTCTCGAAACTGTCGCGTTGCTTGACGAGGGCCAGACGCCGGTCATCGGAACGGCGAATCACGGCGCTGACCTTGAGCGCATCCGCGTCGCTGAGCTTGAGCGCGTCGGCAATACGCACCACCAAAAACGCGCGGGCGCGATCACGCTCCGCTTCCTCCGTGGGCTCCGCTCCAACGCGCAACGGCAGCAGGCTCAGCACAAAGAGGACAAGCCATCGTGTCTGAAACGTCATGTGGCCAACGGGCTGCTAGGACCTGCGTTCGGCGAATTTTCTATGGACCGCTCCGGCCGGTCGCGAGGGGCAGGCAAGTTCGACAGACTGCTCGAATCCGCAGACCCGATCAAACCCGTGATGCCCTCGAGATCCAGGTCGCTCAGATCGCCGGGCGGATTCAGCTCCAGTTGCGGGTTGAGTCTCAGGAATGCACTCGACTGCAGCCCGGCCAACAGCGCTGCTGCACCGTCGCCCGCCGATGGGGACAACTCGTCGGTGGGCGCCACTGCCCGCAGCAGATCGGACAGCGCCTCCAAGGCGCCAGGGTTGAGCAACGCTGAGCGCAGTGTCACGGCATCGTTTGGGGCGTGTTGCACGTGTTCGGCCACACGGTAGACGAAGAACGCGAGAACCACCGCAGTCGTAAGCGCGACCGGCGCGCGCCAGCGGATGTGCATGGGCTTCCCAGCGGTCACGCGGTATCAGGCGGAACGATCCGATTTCTGGGGGCGCGAACGCTGCGCTGGTGAGGCGAGGCCTCGCGACGGTGTGGAAGCATCCGGCGCCAACCGGTCCGGCGCGTTGTCGTCCTCGCCCAGGGCGAACTCGTCGAAGAGGAACCAGAACGCCATCAAGATATCCCGTTGCATCCCAGGCTTCATCACATGCCTCCCGCCGCAAACCAGTATCACACCTGAGCGCCGCGGCCCAGCGACAAATTTCCGTGTGCACGGTCATCTTGACAGCCAACAAGTCGGAATTACCTTGCGAGCCACAGCAGATGGGATCGCCAAGATTCACAGGGCGGCCCGAAAATACAAATTATTAGTTAGCGTAGGAGGTGGATATGACACTTTTCAAATTTTCGCCGTCGTTTGACCCGCTCGCGGGCCTGCTCGATCTACAGCGTGAGCTCGATCGAGCATTTGAACGCTCCCGAGGCTCCGGCGCGGACCTGTCGGGTCGCGGGGTTTTCCCGCCGGTCAACATTTTCAGTGACAAGGACGGGCACGTCGTGCACGTCGAAATTCCGGGCGTCGCACCGGATCAGCTGACGATCGAAACACACGGCCGCACGCTGACCATCTCCGGCAAGCGCGACGTCAGCGTCCCCGCGGGCGGTAGCTTCCACCGCCGTGAACGCGGCAGCGGTGAGTTCTCACGATCGTTGCAGCTGCCCGATGATCTGGATTCGGAACGCGCCGAAGCGTCGTATCAACTCGGCATCTTGACGGTCCGCATCCCGAGGAAAGAGGCGGCGAAGCCCCGTCAAATCGCTGTCAAAGCCTGACGGAGACTTTTACGAAGGAGGTCATCAATGACTACCCAAGAGTTGAATGTTCGCAGTAAGCAAGAAGCAAGTGGCGCGGAGCACACGCGTCCAGGCCGAGCGTACGTACCGGACGTCGATATCTGCGAGACGCCCGACAGCCTCTGGCTGTGGGCCGACATGCCCGGCGTCGATGAGAAGTCGGTCGACGTCAAGCTCGCCGACGGGATGTTGTCCATCGATGGGCAGGTGTCGCTGCAGCCGTACGACAACCTCGCGCCCGTCTACACGGAATACAACGTCGGCAACTTCACCCGTCGCTTCACGGTGTCCAGCGACATCGATGCGGAACACATTACGGCCCGCTTGGCGAACGGCGTCCTGGAGGTCGAGCTACCTAAGGCGGCGCGCGCCAAGCCGCGACGGATCGCCGTCTCCGTCGCCTAAGGCCTGCAGCCGGCGTCTCTTCTATGGACCGCTCCGCGTTGCGTCGCTGCCGGGTTCGAAGGTCCGACAAGCGGCTAGAGGCGCCGTTGACGGCCGTTCTCTTGCCCCTCTCTTAACACAAGACCTGCACGCCCAGTGGCTCAGGCCGCTGGGCGTGCAATACACACCGCATTGCGGGGGCACCATACACGACCTATAGTTTTTGCTGTCGATGACAAACGCGACTCAGCAATCGCACAGCTTGCGGGAATTGATCACGCAGCACACGGTTCCCGGGGATCTCTATGAGTCCCTGCCGGAGCACGCGTTGCGCTGTGTTGCCTGCGGACACCGCTGCTTTCTGCCCGCGGGCAAAACCGGCATTTGCAAGGTGCGCTTCAATCGTGACGGCGTACTCTACGTCCCGCGCGCCTATGTTGCGGCGTTGCAGTGCGATCCGATAGAGAAGAAACCGTTCTTCCACGCGCAACCCGGCGCACGTGCCCTGAGCTTCGGAATGCTGGGTTGCGACTATCACTGTGGCTATTGCCAGAACTGGATCACCTCGCAAGCGCTGCGCGATCCGATGGCCGGCACGGCACCGCGATTCTGCAGCGCCGCGCAGCTCGTGCAGCTGGCGATCGATCAGAACGCCGAGATCGTCGCCAGCACCTACAACGAGCCGCTGATCACCAGCGAATGGGCGGTTGAGGTCTTCAAGATGGCCAAGGCGCACGGCCTGACGACCGCGTATGTTTCCAACGGCAACGCGACCCCCGAAGTCCTGGAGTACCTTTATCCCTGGGTTGACCTCTACAAGGTCGACCTGAAGGGATTCAACGACAAACAGTACCGCAAGCTCGGAGGCGTGCTCGACACCGTCAAGGAGACGATACGGCGGCTCGTTGCTATGGAGTTCTGGGTCGAAGTCGCGACCCTGATCGTCCCCGGCTTCAATGATTCGAACGAAGAGCTCGACCAGATTGCCCGTTTCCTCGCCAGTGTATCGGTCGACATCCCGTGGCACGTCACCGCATTTCATCCGGACTATAAGATGGCCGACCACGATTTCACCGCCGCCGCGGCGCTGCGACGGGCCGCGGCCGGCGGCCGTGCCGCCGGCTTGCGCTACGTCTATGCCGGCAACCTGCCGGGGGACGTGGGTGACTATGAAAATACCCGCTGCCCAAGCTGTAGCGCGGTGGTTATCGAACGCCGCGGCTACCGGATTCATGCGGTGCACCTCGCCGACGGTTGCTGCGCCGCATGCGGCGCGGCGATTGCCGGGCGGTGGGGTGCCGGTCGTCAGGTGCCGCAACAACGCGGGGCCTGGCAGCCGCGTCCCGTGGCACTCTGAGCTGCGACGACCTTCGCGACCCCGTCAACGCACATGCTTCCACGCCTGGAACGCGCTGACTTTGCGCGGCCGACACTGCGCGTGGCGCGCCGCCTGCTGGGGTGTACATTGTGGCATCGCGTCGGCGACGCGTGGCGGCGCGGTCGCATCGTCGAGGTCGAAGCGTACACCGGTGACCTGGCGTCGCACACGGCGAACGGCAAGCGCACGCCCCGCAACCGCATCATGTTCGGCCCGGCCGGCTTCGCGTACGTCTACTTCACCTACGGCATGCACCATTGCTTCAACGTGGTGACCGAAATCGAGGGCCGGCCGGGCGCCGTCTTGATCCGCGGCCTCGATGGCATCGAGCGCGCCAATGGCCCGGCGCTGGCCTGCCGGGCGCTGCAGCTCACCCTGCGCGACAACGGCCGCGATCTGGTGACCGACGCCGGTTTGTGGATCGCGCCCGGCCGCCGGCGCCGCGACGAGCGTATCGTCCAGACGACCCGCATCGGTATCCGCAAGGCCGTCGAGTTGCCCTACCGTTTCTATATCCGTGACAGTCCCGGGGTCTCGAAGCGCGACCGCGCGGCGGAAGCGCACCCGTGAGCGCGCATCAATCTTGGTACCACCCTTGACGGGACAGGACGCGCATTCCATCATCCCCGCATGGCAAGACGTAGTAGCGCACCCACGATGCAACAACCCCCGACAGCACAACCCCTCCGCGGACCAGCAAACACCGAGCGCCCGCCAAAATCACGACTGCGGCAAAACGTCGAATCGCTGCTTCTGGCAGTGCTCGTCGCGTTGGTCGTTCGCTCATCGGTCGTCGAAGCCTTCTGGGTGCCGTCCGGGTCGATGCTGCCGACAATCCAGATCGGCGATCATCTGTTCGTCAACAAGCTGGCGTATGGGTTCAACGTGGATATCCCGTTCGGGCTCTTGAACTGGCGGGTGGCGCAATGGCGGCCGCCGCAGCGCGGCGACATCGTGGTCTTCACTTCACCGATCGATCGCAACATGGATCTCATCAAGCGGGTGGTTGCAGTCGCCGGTGACAAGGTAGAAGTGCGAAACAAGAAGCTCATCATCAACGGGGAGGTCGTCCCCGATCCGCATGCTCACTACGATCCCAACGTGCGCACCGCGGGTGATAATTTCGGTCCGGTGACGGTACCGCCCGGCAAGTTCTTCGCAATGGGAGACAATCGCGATCAGAGCTTTGACACGCGCTATTGGCGTTTCCCTGACGGACGCCAAGCGTTCGCCGACGAAGCGGACGTCAAGGGGCATGCCACCTTCATTTACTGGTCGCTGGACAGTCGGGCCAGCTGGGCCAGCGCGATCCGCTGGGACCGTTTCGGCCACTTCCTCCGCTAGGCGCACGGCGGCCTGCGGCCGGCGTCTCTTCCATGGTCCGCTCCCGTTGGGGCTCGTATCCTGAATCGCCAATGGTTGCGAAATTCGAAGCCTTGCGGGGCTGGGATTTCCGCCCCTCGACGTTACTGACATTTGGGAACCAGGAGACTAGGACCTGCAGTCGGCGTCTCTTCTATGGACCGCTCCCCCCTTCGGGGAGCGGACCCTAGAAGGACGGCGCCCGCAGGGCCTAGCGCAATCTGAAAGAGGAACGCTACGGCGGTTTGACCCTGACCGCAGATGCTGATTGTCTCTGCAGCGGATGACG
>CAZTDK010000479.1:0-5547 GCA_964611965.1 uncultured Binatia bacterium (SeqCode)
GTAGCCGCGAATTCATTCGCCAGGCGGGGTTGGGCCTTAACTCACTGGCATGGCGATTGGGCTGAAGCCTGCACCAGCGGGTCAGTCAGACTTGTATCAGTCGACGCGCACCACCGGTGCCGGCTTCCACTCACCGTCGAGCGCCGCCGCCTTTGGCCAGTAGAGACGCATCACCAGATAGATCGGACCATCCGGCGCCGGCAGCCAGTTGGCTTCCTTGTCCTTGCCGGGCGAATCCTTCTGCACGTAGATCGTCAATGAGCCGTCGCGGTTCTTCTTCAACCCGGGCAGCATCGGCGAGTTGATCAGGTAGCGATTGATCGGGTTGTCGATCAGCAGCTGCGTCTTGCCGTCGTACATGGTCACCGACCAGAAGGCATTCACCGGCGGATACTGCCCCGCGGGGAAGGTGATCGCGTAGCGGTGCTTGCTGCCGTCGAGCGTGTCTCCCTTGTTGTCGGTCCGGGTCATGGGATACAGCGCCTCGACCGCATCGTTGCCGAAGATGCCGGCGAGCGCCGCCGCGGCGCGCAACGTGTAGTCACCATCGTAGAAGGCACGGTCCCCGAACGCCGACCCGACCCGCCAGCCATTGACCTCTTTGCCGATGGTCTCGCGCTTCTGCTGGATCTTCTCGAACGCATCCTTGATCCCCCCGCCGACGGCAACCTTGTCCTCCAGCGGCAGCTGCTCGAAGTCGAAGCGCCTGCCGGGGGCGACGTCGATCTCGGCGAAACGCTGGCGGACGTGCGTTTCGGCGGGCACCGTCGGACAGAACTGCAACAGGAAATTGAGATACGCAAACGCGTCGCTCTTGAACGCGTCATCCTTGAAGGCCGGCCATTTGGGATCCGGCGCGCCAACCGGCGCCGGTTGGCCGAGGAACTGCGAGAGGGGTTGCGCCGTGTAACCCGCCTGGATCTTCTTCACGTTGTCGAGGTCGGCGGGGTTGAGGAGTTGCGTGCGATAAATCGCCATGCCGAATTCCGTCTCGAGCGGAAAGACCTTGGCGACACCGGCCGGCGTCGCGCCCTTCCAACCCGGGCCGCTCACCATGTAGCAGCCGGCGCCGTTACCGGTGGCGCGGCTGCCGATGTAGCCGACGTTGAAGGTGTACATGTCGATCAGCTGCACCGAGTAGTAGCGGCCTTTCTCCACCTCGGGAACGCAGAGGACCAGCGGCTCGGCCCGCAGGTCCATCTCGAGCAAGGAGTACGGCGTGTCACTGTTGGGCGTGACGATGGCCGTGTCCTTCGGCGTGAACACGCGCGCCTCGCTGGCGATCTGGTTGAACGGCGCCTTGTACTGCCCCGACTGCTTGTCGACGCTGAATTGATACAGCGCCTTGTAGTTGCCGAGCATCGGAAAGGCATAGATGTACGCCGACTCGGCGATGTCCTTGGTCTCGAAGACGCCAGGCCCGCCGTTCTTGTGGCCGGCGCAGCCGGCAGCGACCGTGATGATCCCCAACGCGAGAAACAGTCGTTTCATCGTATGCGCTCCTTCCGTGATCCCCTGCCTGACGCTCGTCCAGTGACGTCACAGCAGCAGCTGCAGCCGGAAGCCGAGGACAACGTCGTTATCGATGAATGCGCGGTTGATCCGCGTTCCGCCGAGCGGGCCTTGGCTCAGGCTGATTTGCTGTTTCTGCATCGGCCCGATGACCTGGACATCGGGCGTAATCAGCATCCATGGCGTCAGCGCCAGATTGTAGTACGCCTCGAAACCCCACTCATCCCGGAAGAAAGACTGGGTCACGCGCGGCAGCTGGAGGGTCAGGTTCCTGTTGCTGCTGTAGTAGTACCCGATGCCGCACTGATCGAAAGCGCGCCCGGGGATGAGGCCTTTGCCGCCAAAGCCGGCGCTGTAAAAATATTGCAGCGGAATCGGGTCACCCTCGCCCGCACCGAAGCGTCCGAAGAGGCCCACGCCTCGATCCACACCCTCCTCCGGCTGGTACAGATACTGGTCGAAGTTGTAGTACACGGCCCAAGTGCCATCGTGCTTGGCCAACGCTTGGTTGTCGATGATGAAGCCCAGACGCTGATCCAGCGATGTGTACGCCTTGTTCGAATACGCCGCGCCAACCACCTGATGTCCGGTCAGCCCGAAGAAGCCGGTACGCACCCGGCCGGACGCGGCATAGATGGGTCCTGACGTTTCATCGAACCCGTCCGTAGTGGCCTTGCCGCTCGCTGAGAGCGCGTTGAAAACAATGACCGCCTGGTCGGGGTCTGCCGTCGGCAGGATGATCGTCCCCACACCCAAGGTCGAGTAGGGGATGAACAGGAGGATCGGATTGATATTGAAACTGACGTTAAAGAATTGAGTCGCGCCCTTGCCGTGTGCAAACTCGTTCATGTCGCCGTTGGTGACGGTTTGGAGCTTGCCGAGTATCACGCCGGCGTAGCGCGAGAAGAATTGGGCGAACGACAAGTCCGGCAGGCCGACGTTGTTGCCGCTCGGCAGCGGGAAGAGTTGGTTGGTATTCACCGGCGCGAGCGAGCCGGTCTTTGCATTGACCGAGTCGGTCCAATTGCCTTCGAGCTCGGCGGTCAGGAATCCCCCCGGCCACAATCCGAGCTTGCCGGTATCCAGGTGGGCGGTGAGGTCACCGCGTCCGCCGTATTCCCAGGCGCCGTTCTTTCCACCGTCGACGACGCCCTGCGTAATCTGGGTTATGCTGGAGTCGAAGGTAACCCCTTTCGCCGCCAATTCGTCGCGGCTGCCGCCCCAATCGCCGGTCAGCGTCGAGCGCGTCAGGAAATCCCCCGAGTACGACGGCGAAGCAGCCGCTTCCGCCGCCCACCCCTGCTTGGACGCAACCACTCCAACCAACACCACCAGACTCGCAATTGTCCATCGCCGCATCATCGTACCCCGCTCCTCCTTCATCGTTGCTGTTGATCCACACTCCCCGCCAAGCCCCGGCTCGGCACACGTTTTCTAGCACAAAAGGTCATAACGCGATCAATCACCTCATCAAAAAAAAGGAATCACGAAAACACGAAAGCGGGAAAGCACGAAAAGCAACAGGGCGCTCTCCGCTTTGGTGATCTCAAGATTTCGTGATTTCGAGCTTTCGTGCTTTCGTGATTCTCCGATGGCGGGACACTCGTCGACAGGCGCGCGGATCGGGCTGGTGCTCGGCGCCGGTGGTCCGGTGGCGCACGCGTTTCACTGTGGAATTCTGCACGGTTTGGCCGAAGCCACGGGTTGGGATCCGCGCACCGCCGCGCTCGTCGTCGGCACCTCCGCCGGAGCGCAAGTCGCGGCGCTGTTGCGCGCCGGCATCAGCGCGGCCGATCTGGCCGGGCGCGCAACCGGCGCGGCGCTGTCCCCCGCGGGCGCGGCGCTGGCGCAGCACTACGTGCGTCCGAACCACAGCGAGCCACACCCGGATCACCCGTGGCGCCTGCGGCCGGCGGCTCCAGGCTACCTTGTGCGCGCCATCACGCGGCCATGGCGGGTGCGGCTGGATGCACTGATCGCGGCGGCCCTGCCGAGCGGACGGGTATCGCTGCAGTCGCAAGCCGACGGCTTCGGCCGCCTGTTCGGCGACGCGTGGCCGAGCGAACCGCTGTGGATTCCGTCGCTGTGCATCGATACCGGCGAGTTGGTGATCTTCGGCCGCGCCGGCGCCCCGCACATCGATGTCGGCACCGCCGTGATCGCCTCGGGCGCCGTCCCCGCCCTGTGCATTCCCGTCGACGTGCAGGACAAGCGCTACGTCGACGGCGGGCTGCTCTCACCCACC
The DNA here is from genome assembly GCA_964611965.1 of uncultured Binatia bacterium (SeqCode). Classification (GTDB taxonomy): domain Bacteria; phylum Desulfobacterota; class Binatia; order HRBIN30; family HRBIN30; genus CAZTDK01. Next base: position 3,758 of record CAZTDK010000479.1, read on the forward strand.
AATGCCACCGTGCTCGAGAACACCGCACTCGACCTGGTACTCATCAGCGCGCCGCTGTCGTGCATGGCACCGCTGCGCTTCCTGCTGCGTCGCGAGCTGCGACAGCTGCGCCGCAACGGCATCGTGGCAGTCGCGATCGAGCCCTCGCTCCCTGTACGGAAAATCATCGGCTGGAACGTGATGGACACCGAGCGCGCCCCGGCGGTGACCCATGCGGCGCGCGAGTCGGTGGCGGAGATGTTGCGGCAGCCCGCGCTGCGCGACGCACTCCGGCGGCTGGGCGCGTAAAACAAGCCCTTGTGCCTGGCGGCTGAAGCCGCGGCACAGCTTGGAGCAACTGTCAGAGAAGACTCGCCCGTTTGCACGCCGCGGGGATTGTCTTCCGCCGAGTGATCACGGTACAGTCCCGCGTCCGCGTTCCCGCCGAGCAGCTGGGGGCGCAACGGGGGTTCATCGTGTGCAGCATTTCCGGGCCTGTAAAGGCAAAAGGAGGGGAATCATGAGACTGCGGCACCTGCTATATGCGGCGACACTGGCGGCGCTCACACTCACCGCGGCCTGCGGGGCGAAGGTGGCCAGCACGCCGGCGGTTCCGCCGGACGCGCTCGCCGACGCGCGCTTCTACACCGGATCGCTCGGCAATGAAGGCGTCTTCGTGGGCAAGCTCATCCGCGAAAAGGAAGGCCACAAGTACGCCCTGCTCATTGCCGGAGATCCGGACATCCATCCGCTCCTCCCCGGGGATGCCGCGGTGATGAAGCAGCTGAAGGCCACGCCCCACGGCACCGCCGTGTCGATCAGCGGCAAGCTGTTTCCGGATCTGGGAGTGATCGTGGTGAGCGGCGTGACCGCGAAACAATAGGGCCTGCGAGCCCTGCGGGCGGCGTCTGGCCCGCTCCCCGTTGGGTCGCTGCGGGCTTCCAAGTCCGACACTCCGCCTACGACGCCATGACGCCTCATTCGCTCTGCCGCAACGCGGAAAGCGCTTCGAGGTTGCGACGCGCCGCGGCGTGGTGTGGATCGATCTGCAGCGCGGCGCGATATTGAGCGGCCGCCTCGTTGAGGCGTCCCTCCGCCCGCAGTGCGCTCCCGAGGTTGTTGAGTGCCTCCGCATACCGCGGCTGTGCGGCGATGGCGCGCTGGAATTCCGTGATGGCGTCATCGAGTCTGCTGTCACGCGCCAACGCAACGCCAAGGTTGTTGTGTGTCTCCGCATCCGTGGGGTCGACCCGCAACGCATCGCGGTACTGCGCAATGGCCTCCTCGCGATCGCCGTGTTTCATCAACGCGTTGCCGAGCGCCGCGTGCGCCTCGGCGTTGTCCGGCTCGAGCTGCAGTGCGCGCGCATAGTGTTGCATCGCGGCTTCCAGCTCTCCTTGCAACGCCAGCGCCACCCCGAGGTTGAGATGCGCGTCGGGATACAGAGGGTTGAGCCGCAACGTTTCGTTGTACTGCGCCACGGCCGCATCGAGCTTGCCCTGCTGGGCCAGCACATTCCCCATGTTGTAGTGCGTGACCGCCTGCACGGTCGCCGTGGTAACCAGCGGCCAGTTTGCCAGGATGGCGATGCCGAGCGCTACTGCCGCGGCCGGCACCAGGCGCCGCCACTGCCGTGTACGCACGACGCGGAAGCCATCGACCACAGCGGCCGCGGCGAACAGCAGCAGCAACGGCAGCAACGGATGACGGTAGCGCGCCATGACGAACGTGGCGACGACGGTGAGCGCATAGACGACCGCCAATGTCAGCACGACAACGGCGCCGCGCCGCAGCGGCCAGCTGAGCACGAT
>CAZTDK010000480.1:0-5544 GCA_964611965.1 uncultured Binatia bacterium (SeqCode)
GGGAGCGCGTTACGTCTTCTTTTCGACCGATTATGTGTTCAATGGTGACAGCGGACCCTATAGGGAAGACGATCGGACCGCTCCGAAGAACGTGTATGGCCGCCATAAACTGGAGGCCGAACGGCTGATTGCCGAGACGCTCGACGACTACCTGATCGTACGTGTTTGTGGCGTCTATGGGTTCGAGCCGCTTGGCAAGAACTTCGTGATGGGTTTGCTGGCGCGCGGGCGATGCGGTGAGCCGATGAACGTGCCGTCGGACCAATGGGGCAATCCCACGTACGCCGACAACCTGTCGGCGGCGGTGCGGGAGCTGGCGTTGTCGTCGCAGCGCGGCGTCTTACACGTCGTCGGGCCCGAGCATCTGGATCGCATCAGCTTCGCGCGCCTGGCCTGTAGCGTCTTCGAGCTCGATCCGGGTTTTCTGCGGCCGCGCACGACCGCCGAGCTGGGACAGCGCGCGCCGCGGCCCTTGCGCGGTGGGCTCGAGGCCGCCAAGGCGCGGGCCATATTGTCGACCGCACTGCTGGCTCCGCGCCAGGGCCTGGAGCTGATGAAACGGCGCCTGCAAGCGGAAGGAATGATGACATGATCGCGGACGTGCAACTGGTGGAGCTCAAGGCGCGGGTCGACGACCGCGGCTACCTGGTCAAGATGATTCGCGCCGACGATCCGCATTTTACCAAGTTCGGCGAAGTGTACATCGTCGGCGACTTCGGCAAGGGAACCATCCGCGCGTGGCACAAGCACGCCATCCTGTGGGATTATTTCCACATCAGCCACGGTGCCGCCAAGTTCGCACTGCGCGACGACCGCGCCAATAGTCCGACCTATGAGGAGATCAACTCCTTTGTCCTCAGCGCCCGTAATCCCGCCACGCTGGTCGTGCCGCCCGGGGTCTTCCACGGCTGGATGGCCTTGGAAGACGACACCCAACTCGTCAGCGTCGGCAGCGAGCTGTACGACCCGAACAACCTCGACGAGGTGCGCGTACCCTACACGTCGTTCGGCTACGACTGGAGCGTGCAGCACCGGTGACGCATGAGAGGGGTGTCGGAGCTGCGCTGTTCGGCGCGGCACTCCTGTTTTTCGGCCTGCTCGCACCGTACGGGCTCAACGTCGGCGAAGAAGGCGGCGCCGTTTACCTCATCTATCGGACCCTGACCGGCCAACGCCCGTACATCGATTTTTTCAGCGGCTATGCGCCCGGGTATTTCTACTGGCACGCGCTGATCCTGTATCTCTCCGGCAACAATCTGTTGGGCATCCGCTGCTGCCTGGCGCTGGTGAACAGCTTGTCGGTGTGGCTGCTCTACACCATCGCACGCAGCGTCCTGCCCAGCCGCCTGGCCGTGTTGCCGGTGCTGGCATACGTCGCCCTACTGCCGGTGGTGCCGGGGATATCATGCTCGTTCAACGTCCCGTATCCGTCCTGGTATCTCCTCCCCTTCTGGCTGCTGAGCATGCAGGCGTTGCGACGTTGGTCCGAGCGCCGGCGCAGCGCGTGGCTGGTGCTGGCAGGTGTGCTGGCGGGAATCGGCTGCTCGTTCAAACCCAACACCGGGCTGTTCAACCTTGCCGCCGATGCGCTCTGCGTCGTTATGGTGTGTCAGACCGGCGCGCGGCGCGAGGAGCGCACCGCAACCGTGCTGGCGTGGACCGCTGTCGCCGGCGTCGTCGGTGGCGTGATGTTTGTCTTTCACCAACATCTGTGGCGACGCGAAGGATGGATCTTCGTGGCACCGATCGTCGCCCTCATCGGCGCATGGGCGAGCCGCAGCCCAGCGGAGGAAGGACACGATCCGCCTCACGGGACCGTCGATGAATTTGTGAACGGCGTGGTGCGCGCCACGGGAGCCTTATTGAGCGGCTTCGCCATGATCACCGCACCGTGGCTGCTCTACTATTGGTGGCAGCTCGGGTGGACTAGCTTCGCGCACAACGTATTGCTTCTCGACGCCGGCTACGAACAGTTCTTCTACCTCCCCTACCGCGCACTGGGGTGGCGGGATGTGCTCGCGGCAGCCGGCGCGGTGGGATTGGCCGGCGCCGCCTCTGCGTGTCGCCAGCGTTGGCTGTCGTTCGTGACGGTGGCGACGCTGCTCGCTGCCGCCGCGACGGCGGTGGTTGCGTGGGTACTGCTGAGGGCGCCGATGCCTGAGGGGTTCCAAAGGGCGGTGCTGCTGCGCGTTCAAGATGCCAGTTTCGGGATCACCCTGCTGATTCATTGGACCGTCATCGCCGCGCTGTGGGTGCGTGGCTTTCCGCGGATGCGCGACACGGCGGGACGCGATCTGGTCTTCGTGCTGGTCGCAGCGCTCTTCATGTTCCTGAGCGTCTACCCGCGCAGCGACTTCTTCCACGTGAGCTTTTCAATCCCGCTGACGTTGGTGCTCGGTGTCGTGCTCGTCGATTGGTGGCTGCAGCTGTGGCGTGACGCCGTACCCGCCGCGGCACCATGGGTTGGCCGCTGCGCGTTCGCGACGCTGTCGGCGCTGCTGGTGGTCCTTGCGGCACCCCAGCTCGCTTTGTGCCGGCAGGTTGCCGCGTACTACTTCGGCCAAACCGACAGCGATCTCACCCGGCTGCGCCTGCGCCGCGCGCCGCTGCTGGTACGCAACGATGCCGCGGGGCAGGCGGCGCTGAATCTCGAGCCGGTAGTCGCGTACCTCGAGCGCGAACGGCGTCCCGGCGACCGGTTGTTCACCTTTCCAAATCTGGACTTGATCTGCTTCCTCGCCGACATGCACACGCCGGCGCGCATCGGCTATTTCAATCCGGGTCTGCCGGATCACCTCGGTGAAGCGGAGGTCGTCGACGCATTGACCACACACATGCCGCGCTTCGCCGTGGTGTCCAACCCGGCGCCACTCTTCTTTGCCGATGCGCCCGCCTACTACTTCATCCTGCGCGATTTCATCGAGTCGCAATACGAGGTACGGGGACGCGCCGGCAGCTTCGTGGTCTTGACCCAATCCGGTACGCCGGCGGGACGGTTCGTCGAAAACGTGAGAACGGAGGAAAACGAGCCGCCGATCGCGGCGAGCTGCAAGGATCTGCGCGCACCCCTTGCACCGGACCGCCTACGGCGATGCCTGAGGGACGCCGATGCCGCGACATTGGCGACGCTCATCCAGCCGGTGCGCGACAGCGAGTCTGCCGATGCGGCCGCGATCCTGGCGGAGCTCTGGGCGCAGGGAGCGCTGGCACAGTCGCGGTCGGATGATCTGTTGACCTTGCGGGTCATCGCGGAGATCGGCGATGCGCGTGCCGGCGCGGCGCTGTTGAGTGCACCGCCCGAGAAGCAACGGGATGACATGGTGTCGACGGCGCTGTTCACCATCGCGGAACGCGGGTTGATCGAGCCGTTCGAGTTTGGACAGACCCAAGCACCAGCCGCGAGCCTCGTGACGTGGTCCGCCTATGATGCGCAGCTGCGGCGGTGGGCGTTCTCGCCTGATGAGGACATCCGCCGGCGTTTCTTTGCAGCCTGGGCGCTCGGACATGATGCCCTCGGTGAAGCCACTCCGGTGGCGGATGAGTTGGGAGCACTATTCAACGACTCGAATCCCGGGTTGCAGCTTGCCGCGGCGGTGGCGCTGACCGAGCTGGGCGGGTCCGCCGACACCGGGACACAACTGCTCGATCATCTGTCGTTGAGCCCCAGCTTTCTGCCAAGTCTGGTCTTGCGCTGGAGCCGCAGGCACCCGGAAGTTGCGACACCGCTCCTCAACCGCGTGCTCGAGCACGGGGCACCGGCAGAACGCGAGGTCGTCGCTTTCATTGCCGGCGTACTGCGCTGGCCGGCGCTGGTGCCGGCGTTGCAAGAGGCGGCGGCAGCCACGCAACCACGAGTCCGCCTGGCGAGTGCGTGGGCGCTCCGGCGGATTGGCAGCGTCGTCCCCGACGCTCACCCCGACCCGGTGCTCCCCGGCGCAATGCCAGCGAGTTGAGGTGCGTGTCGGCCCGTTCGCCGGGGACTCGAAGCCCCCGGCTGAGTCGGACCAAGTCGTCTGAAGACGACTGCGAACACCAGATGTTCACGAGGCATCCATAGGTCCGTCGGCTTGAGCCGACCTCGTGCGCGCGTTCGTTGCTTGCAATAGGGAAACCCGCCAGTCTAGATGTTCAAGTTCGAGAACCATCGACCCGCTGGCGCATCGCCACAGGTCACGGGAGCGCTGGCGGTAATCTGGAATGACTGCGCAAGCTCAGACGACACCCATGCGCTCGGAACGCCTGCTGGGCGCGACCGTGCTGCTGCTGTCAGTCGCGTACTACCTTGCCCTCGCGCCCTACGGACTGGAGCTGGCCGACGAAGGTCACCTGGTCGAACAGATCTATCGCACCTACCTGGGTCAGCTGCCGTACGTCGACTTCCACTCCGGCTACGCACCGGGGGTCTACTATTGGAATGCGGCGTTGTTCCGTCTCTTCGGCGTGAACTTGGTGGTGCTGCGCTACGGTCTCGCCGTGGTCAACGGCCTGACCGTGTGCGTGATCTATTGGCTGGCGCGGCGGGTCGTGGCCGCGCGGCTTGGGGCGGCCGTCGTCGCGCTGCTGTATCTGGCGCTGGTGCCGTTTCACGACGGCCAGTTCGCGTCGTTCAACATTCCGTATCCGGCCTGGTACGTGACCTTGTTCTGGCTGTTGAGCCTGGTCTGCATGGTGCGCTGGTGGGAGAGCGACCGCGCATTCCTGTGGCTGGCCGCCGGGCTCTGTGCCGGCGTGGTGTTTGCCTTCAAGCAGAATAGCGGGCTGCTCAACCTGGCGGCGGTAGGAATTGCCGTGCCCCTGCTGGAACGGCCGTCAGATGCGCACGGCGCGCGCGGACTGACAGGGCTTCTCGTACGCGCGGGCCCGGCGATGCAGTGGTTGGTGCCACTGCTCGGTGTGCTCGGCGTGACCGCCATGTTCGGTCCGGCGGGCTTCCGTGAAGTCTGCTTGTACGCGCTCCCGCTAGCCGTCGTGGTGCTCTGGCAATTGCTGGTCCCTGGCGCCCGCATCGGCAGGCCGGTATCCGCGCTGCAGCTGTGGCGCGACATGCTGCTGGTGGCGGTGGGATTTGCGATCGTGACTCTACCCTGGGCGGCGTACTTCTGGGTGCACCTTGGAAGCACGGCCTTTCTCCGTACGATCTTCTACATCGGCGTTGGCTACCAACAGTTCTACTTCATCGGCTATCCGCCGATCGGCGCGTGGAGCATTGCGTTGGCAGGCGCGATCGGCCTGGCAACCGTGACGGGGCGGTTGATCAGCCGGCGCCGGCTGCCGCCGCGGCTGGTTGCCGGCGTGCTGCTCGCCGTCGCCGTCGTTATCGCCGTGGGGCTCGCTGTCCATCCGCCGCCGATGATCGAGGGGTTTCAGCGCTCGGTGGTCATGCGCGTGGAGAACGTGGCCTTCGCGCTCGTACTGTTCACCGAGTGGGCAGCGATTGTCACGTATCTCGTGCTGACACGGCGCCCGAGTGCACAAGCAAACGGGAGCCGCCAGGCCGGCGGGCGATTCCTCATCGTCTTGCTGTCCGCGATTCTCATGCACGCG
>CAZTDK010000481.1:0-5541 GCA_964611965.1 uncultured Binatia bacterium (SeqCode)
AATTTTGGACGCCGATTACCCCGGTTTGGGGGTCAAAATTGCACGCCGAAACACAACCGGCACCGGCAGAGCGGGAAGCCCTGGCGCTCTTTCCCTGTCCCCCCAACTGCAAGCGGCTGGTGCATGTCTGGCGTGACCGGCAGCGCTGGCCTCAGGTGCGGGAGCTGTAGGAGCACCATGCCGGCAGCCATCGAATACGGGCACAATCCGGGCACAGTGACGCCGCAAAGTGCTGGGGCACAAGGGCGCCAGGGACGACCTGCGGCCGAAGAGGCCGTGGTTCCTCGCGGGCTCAAGGCGTCGGTCACGGCGTGGCCACGGCTTCTGTCGGTCGAACAAGCGGGCCAGTACCTCGGCGTTTCCTACTGGACGGTGCGCGAATTCATCAACGACGGCAGTGTCAAAGCGGTTCCGCTGCCACGACCAGACACGTTGCGCCAGCGGGAGCGCCGGGCGCTCGGTGACACGGTACGCCGGCTACTGATCGATCGGCACGACCTAGACGCTCTGGTTGACCGTTGGAAGCGTGGCGCATGAACGGGCCGGATTTCGTACCCAGGAACGCAGCGGAAGCGTGGCAGGAGACGTTGAACGACAATTTCCAGCCACCATGGGCGGCTGTGGCGATGAACTGGACCGAGCGCACACCGGCCGTGCGAGCAAGAAGCCGGGGAAGCCCGAAGGCTCCCCCGACTTGGTGCGAAGAGACACCCCCGGCCGATCAAAAGCCGCCGCGTACGGCTCGTTCAAAGTGGCCGCTCGCTTTCGAGTCGACGCCGACGTCCCCACTGGCGAAGCCCACGTACCATGCCAAGGCCGAACCCTTAACGAAGCTCGTGGCGGACCCGTCGCGGTTAGACTGTGTGTTGGAGTCGCTGAACGCGATACAGGGCCTTGACGGGCAGGAGCACGTGGCGCTCCAGCCCATGCCCGTACACGGAAAATCCGCGAGGATCGTCTGCAGCTCTGCCAGCGTCGGGAGTCGCCAGCCATTCGATCCGGCAAATCCCGGCGTGTTCAGGCCGGTGGTCAGAAAAGTGGTGAACGCCGTGCCGTCTTCCGCATACGGCAAACCTGTGCTCCACGAGTAAGTGTTGCTGCCGTCGTGCACGCTGCTGTCGTTAGTTTTCAGTTCCCACACCAGCCCAGTCAGATTGTCGGTCACCGTCCCATCGCCGTTGTCGGTGAAGCGGCTCCCTATGGCGGGCACGGCCTGGTCACAGGAACTGCCAAGATAGGCCGGGTTTCCTTGGAACGCCCTCCACTTCTTGAAGTAGATGTGCCGGCAACTCCACAAGGCCTTGAATTCATCGAAAGCGACGCTCTTGGCGTCCTTGGCAACGACCGCGTCCACGCAGGACTGATAGACCTTCCATGCCGTGATGCGGGCGTAGTCGCAGTTCTGCTGCGTCGTCTGTGTTGCCAGCGCCGTCCCGGTCCACAGCATCGTGGCGCACGTGGCCAGCGCCAGATTCGATTTTCGCATGATAACTCCTCGTCCAAAACGTGACGCACCTGTGCGCGTCAAGAGGAGGCCAGCTCGCTGCCCCGTCCAGACCGTCGTGTCTGGCGAGCAAGCCGGAAGACGTTCTCATGAATAGAAAGGTGGGCATCTATCCGCCAGAACTTGGAGGAAAGTCAACTTAGGGAAAACCCTAGCGGGGCACCCGTGCCGCCTTCTGCGAGCGAGAACGTACCTACGGCTGGCCGTTTGCGCTGCCGCCGTGTAAAATCATCGGTTGACGTTATAGCGCTATAGCGCTACCATTGGCTGTACGAAGGGAGGGTAACGCCACAATGAGTGAGCGGGACGTGCAACGGTTCAGCATCTACCTGCCGGTCGCAGTGTATGAGCAACTACGAACCATTGCGTTCGAGGAACGCAGCAGCATCAACCGGCTAGTGCTCGACGCGGTGGAGCAAGCGCTTGCGAAACGACCGAAGGGCAAACCGAAGACAACCAAGAAGGGAGGATGAACGAATGGCAGGCAAGACACAGAACGGCAGCATCTACCGACGCGGCAGCGTCTGGTGGATCAAATACTATCGCAACGGCATTCCCATGCGGGAGTCGAGCGGCAGCGACAAGGAAGGCGTGGCTAAGAGCCTCTTGCGGAAACACCTGGGCGACATTGAGCGTGGCGTGCCTGTGACGCCGCAACTGAACCGCTGCCCCTTCAGCGAGCTGGCGACCGACGTGTTGAACGACTACCGCGTCAACCAGCGGCGGACCATCAAGGACGCGGAACGACGGCTCAAAGCCCTGTGCGCGGCCTTCGGCGACCGCAAGGCAGCCAACATCACGGTTGCGGACGTGCGGGAGTACGTCGTCAAGCGGTTGGCGGACAGCTTGAGCAACGCCAGCGTCAACAACGAGCTGAAGCTGCTCAAGAAGGCGTTTCGCATGGGCGTGGACGCTGGCAAGATCACGGTGCGGCCGAAAATCACCATGCTGAAAGAGAACAACGCACGGAAGGGCTTTTTCGAGCGGGAGCAATTCGAGGCGCTGCGCTCGAAGATCCGTGCGAACCACCGGCCGCTGGTGACGTTCCTCTACGTGACGGGCTGGCGTGTGTCCGAGGTGTTCGGACTCCAGTGGCGCCAAGTCGACTTCGAGGCCGGCACGGTCCGTCTAGAGCCGGGCGAAACGAAGAACGATGAGGCTCGCGTGTTCGTAATGACTGCGGAATTGCGCCAGGCCCTGACGGCGCAGCGGGCTTACACGGACAGGGTGCAGAAGGAACGCGGCTGCATCGTGCCGTGGGTGTTCCACCGGGACGGCACGCAAGTGAAGGGGATTCGGAAGGCATGGGCGACGGCGTGCAAGAAGGCCGGGCTCGCCGATCGGCTGCGCCATGACTTCCGCCGCACGGCTGTCCGCAACATGGTGCGCTCCGGCATCGCGGAGCGTGTCGCCATGACGATGACCGGGCACAAGACGCGCTCCGTGTTCGAGCGCTACAACATCGTGAGTGAGGGCGACCTACGCGACGCCGCGCGCAAGCTCGACGTCTTCACGGGCACAGTCGTGGGCACAGAGAGCAACGGCCTTGCGGGCACAGCGGCAGCACAGTAACGTAAGCCCCTGATTTTCCAATGTGCGCCAGTAGCTCAGTCGGATAGAGCAACGGCCTTCTAAGCCGTAGGTCGGGGGTTCGATCCCCTCCTGGCGCGTTCTTTCTTGTCTGATCAGGGAATCCGATGAATTGCCTGATCGACTGAAGTGTCACGCCAGCGCCGCCAGCAGCTTGCGGGCGGCACAGACGTCAGGGCTGTCATCGCCCTCGGTAATCGCTCCGACGATCGGCGCGAGCGCGCGGCGGGCGGCTGCGCGTTTGCCCTGCTGCTGCAACAGGCGGGCCTGACTCACCGTGGCGCGCAGCTCCCACCAGCGCGCTCCCTGCGCGCGTGCGATCTCGAGGGCGCGGGCAAAGGCGCGTTGCGCCGCAGCGAAATCGTTGCGGGCACGATGCATCTCGCCTTCGACGCGATACGCCTCGGCCGCAAAGCGGATCTCGCCGCTGGAGTGGATGAACGCCTGCGTCTCTGCGATCCGCCGGACGGCTTCGTCGAGATCACCCGCATGCGCGCACGCCTCTGCCAAGGTCGTCATCATCGCCGGCAAAGAGGTCACCTGGCCGGTCGCCCGTAGTGCATCGATGCCGGCTTGCATGGCGGTAATGCCGGCCGCGGATTCGCCGCGCTGCGCCAGCAGCCAACCGTTGCCGAAGCTGCCTACCGCGGTCGCCATGAGCTCGCCATTTTCGCCCCCAGCGCGCTGGGCGATTTCCGCGGCAATCGCCAGTGTGCCGGCATCGCGCGCATTCACGGAGACGTAGACCGCCCATGAGGCAGCGGTCGCGTATACGTAGGGACTCTCCATTGCCGCGCGCGCCAGCGCTTGCTGCGCCCGTTGCCGTGCCTGGTCGGGATAGCCTTGCTGCATCAAGGTGAGCGCCACATACGTCAAGGTGAGGACCCAGAAGTTCATGAACGCGGGGGGCTGCGGCAACTCGCCGATCTCCAGGACCTGGTCGAGATGGGCACGGGCCTGCGCGAGGCTCCCCCCGTGGTACTGGGCGATGGCGATGAAGAGGTGCCCGGCAAAGGTAAACTGCGGCAGCGGAATGCGCTGCATCAATCCCGCCAGGTGCTGCGCCATTTCGCCGGCACCGTCGAAGCGGGCGCCGGCGATATACCCTGCCATGCGGCCGATGGTGGCCTGAAAGAGCTGCACGGCGTCGTCGCTCTCCTGACTCAAAGCCCAGGCGCGCGCAAACGCCCGCTCGCTCTGCGGAGCGGTCAAGCCGCGCGATCGGAAGTACGCTTGGCCCAACCGCAGGTAAATGCGAATCGCGTGCAACACGCGGTCGGGGGTGCGCGGCAGTCCCTCGACAATATTCGCCGCCCGCTCGAGCAAGGTCGCCGTCTCGCGCTCGGCGCCGTAGCGCGACACACGTTCCGCTCCCCTCTTCCAAATACGCGACGGCGCGTTCCGCCATGCCGCCGGCTTCGAAATGCCGCGCCAGGTGGATCGCGATCTCGGCCGTGTTTCCCGCGTAGCCGCGCTCCAGGCGCTCGGCCATGCGGCCGTGCCACACGCGGCGGCGCGCCGCTGGAATCAGGTCGTACAGCACCTCTTCGTACAAGGCGTGAATGAATTCGTAGCGACTCGCTGCAGTCGTATCCGCCCAAACGGCGGCCCCGGTGGCGCGTAGCACCTGCGAGCGGCGCGCCAGGACATCGAGCTCGGCCTCGACCTCCATGAGCGGCCGCTCGAGCGCCGCAGCCACTTCGGCCGCGGAGAAGGTTCGCCCAGCGACGCTGCCCGCATCGAGTGCCGCGCGTTGAGGCTCGCCGTGGCGCTCGAGCCGGGTGATGAGCAATTGGCGCAAGCCGTCCGGTATGCCGACTTCGACCTCGGCGATTGGCGCGGCCAGCGTCCACTGCCCGCGGTCCTCCGCCAGCACGCCCCTGGTGATCAGCTCATTGAGCATGTTCACCATGAACAGCGCGTTGCCGTCGGTGCGCTTGTAAATGACGACGGCCAGCGCCGCTGCCGGCTCGAGCCCAGGGCACCGCTGCTGCAGGTAGGTGGTCAATGCCGTCGTGTCGAGATGGGCGAGCCAGAGGTCGCGGCACTGCCCGCGCGCCAGCAATTCCTGATGCACCGACTTCAGGGGGTAGGCATGCACCGCCACCTCTGCGGCCCGATAGGTACCGATGACCAGCAACGGCGTGGGGCCGCGGCCTTGTGCCAAGCGCGCCAACAGATCCACCGTCGCCAGATCGCTCCAATGGAGATCCTCGAGCACCAACACCAACGGCAGCGGCAGCGCGTCGACGACGGCGGCCATTTCGCGACGCATGCGCTCGGGAGTCGCCGCGGACGGTGGTTGCCCCGGATCGGGCGCGACGGGCATCCCGGGCAGTAATCCGAGCCACGACGGCGCCCGCTGCCGTAGCAGCGACAGCAAGGGTGCGCCCTCGGCAGTCGCGCACAGCTGGCCGAGCGCTTCGATGACCGGAAGGTACGGCTCA
>CAZTDK010000482.1:0-5535 GCA_964611965.1 uncultured Binatia bacterium (SeqCode)
CCACGCGACGATGGCGGCGAAAACCGCTGAAGCTTCACAGCGGCGCGACCCGAACGAGCTGGCGGCGTAGCGCTGGCCATCTGCGGCCATCGGGTCAGTATAGACGGTGGATCAGCCGTGGCTCGCTGTGGGTCCCGAAAATTCCATCATCCCAAATGTTCGAGCAGAAATGGGGATCGCCGGACGCATGTCTTACGGGTACTCGCGGCCGGTGACAAAAATTGTCACCGGCTCACAAAATCGGGCGGATGGGATTTTGGCAAGGCACAGGACCTGTTTCCCCCCGTTGCACGCTGCGTGGCATGTCGTGGAAACGAAACCGTCTCGGGGACAACTCTTGCGACGGATTCTTGCTCCTCGGCCGTTTAAGCAAGTGGGCCAATAAGAGCCCAAAACGGAAAGGAGACTGACATGAAACTTGGCCGATGGTTCCTGATGGGCACAGTTCTTACCCTCGCTACACCGCTGTTTGCCCAAAGTCCACCGAGCGCAGCGGAGATCGAGGCGGAACGTGCCGCGCTCTTCGCGCAGGCCGACGCCGACGGCAACGGCGCGTTGTCCCTTAGCGAGTTCAAGACGTTCGAGTCGCTCATGCGGGACAAGATGACCGAGCACCACTTCAACCATCTGGATACGAACGGTGACGGCGCCGTGAGCCTGGACGAGTTGCAGGCAGACCACCCGGGTCCGGGATTCGGCCATCCTCCCTTCTAAGAGTTGCCGCACCACGGTGGCTCCTCGACTCCTCATTCGGTACCATGCGCCAGACGGAGTAACGAACTGGCGCATGGTACCGGCACCGAGGTGGATGGACAGCTTTGGACGACTCCGATGAGAGCCTCATGCTCAAGACCGGCGCGGGAGACCGCGAGGCCTTTCGCCGGCTCCTCGATCGCCACCTACGCCAGACGGTCGCTTTCGCCGCTCGCGTACTCGGAAATCATGCAGCCGCCGAAGATGTGGCGCAGGAGGCGTTCCTTCGGCTCTGGTCGCACGCGCCACACTGGCAACCCGCAGCCCGCGTCACGACATGGCTCCACCGGGTCGCACTCAACCTCTGTCTCGATGTCCGTCGGCGTGGCCGCGACGTCGCCCTGGACGACGTCGCGGAGCCCCTTGACCCGGCTCCGTTGCCGCTGGCGTGCGTCCAAGCTCGAGATCTTGGACGTCATGTTAACACGGCGCTGGCCGAGCTTCCCGTCCAGCAACGCGTGGCGATCACGCTCTGTCATTATCAGGGACTGCGCAATACGGAGGCTGCAGAGGTCATGGGCGTGAGTGTGGAAGCGGTCGAGTCATTGCTGGCGCGGGGAAGACGCACGCTGCGCGCGCGCCTCACAGCATTGGTCCCCGATCTGCTCGGAGAGGAGTAGCCGGGCTCATGAACCAGCCCTCGACAATGTCACTCGAGCGACTGCGCGCACTGCTCGATGCCTACGGGGCCAACCCGGATCGCTGGCCGCTGGGGGAGCGCATGGCTGCCCTCGCGCTGCTCGAACAGTCGCCCCATCCGCAAGGCTGGCGCGACGCCAGTGCCCGCATCGATGTGCTGCTCGATCACGCGCCAGGATTCGAAATCTCGGCAACCCTGATAGATCGCATTCTCGCCGCCGCGACCACACCCGCTCGCTCAGCGAGTCGGACGCCCCCTCCGTTTCGCCACACCACACGGCGGGTGTGGGCGTGGCGGACTCTCGCTGCTGCGCTACCGCTTGCTGCTGCGGCGGCGGTGCTGCTGTGGGTGTTGACCAAGCCCTCTCAAACCCCTGAGCGCGCCAACGTGACCCTTGCCGAAATCGAGACCTTCGACGTTCCAACCGACGCACTGCTCGACGTGCCGAGCCTCCAGGTGCTTGACCATGTTCCGACCTTCGGATGCGCCGGTGGCGGGCTCGGCTGCGTCGACACGGGAGAGGCCGACAATCGGTCGCAATCGACGCTGGATTTGGAGACTTTTGCATGATGCACCGATGTCTGATGATCGTTTTCTTTCTGATTCTGCCGTTGGCCGTGATGGCGCAGCCCATGGGCGAACCGCCGATTGGGCCCGGCCTGGCGGGCATGAGCCCTCCCGCTTTCATCGAAAACGTCTTCCCACCGAGTCTGATCATGCGGCACGAGACCGAGATCGGCCTCACAGATGCACAGCGCGACGCGATCACGAAGCAGATGGAAGACGCGCAGAAGTCGCTCGTGTCGTCGCAATGGGACGTCGAGCGAGAGTCGCAAAAGCTCAGTAAACTGTTGGAGCCCCCACATATCGACGACACGGCGGCGTTGGCTCAGGTTGATCAGGTCATGAAGGCCGAAGAGAAACTCAAGAAATCCCACCTGACGCTCCTGATTCGGATCAAGAATATTCTAACTCCGGCACAACAGGAGAAGCTTCGGCAACTGCGCCCGGAACGGGGACGATTTTAGCGCAGCAACGCCGTGTGAATCGCTCCAGCCGTGGGTCGCCGAACCCTGGAGAGGGCGCCATCGAGCATCAGGCGCGGGCAACTGCCGGCGACTAATTCGGCAGCGGTCATCACCGCGTTGGGTGATTACGGCCGCTGACCGCTTTCTCCACTCGTTACCCCCCTCGGGCTCGGTTTGTTCGAGTCTTCCACCGCTACCTCCGACGGGCTGGCGAGGCACTCGATACTCCGGCCGTTGGCCGGGTGATCTTCAATGGTAATGGCGCTGCAAATCACATTGGAATTGTTCCTCGCGCGCGACGGATTTATGAGCATCGGCCGTTTAAGCGGGTGGGTTACTAGCCTCCCCGCAACGGAAGAGACCGCTTATGAGCAACACGCCGCGTTCATGGCAGGCAAAGGTAGGAAACACCAATCGATCGAGTGAAAGACTGGCCAGAGGTACTCACGCTGCTGGCGATTTCGAGCGGCGCTTTTCCGAAGCAAGAATCGATCGTGTCGGTGGTGTACCCGACGCCTCAGCCAGGCGCGGCGATCCTATGCTGAGCCCAGCCCGCATCGTATTCGTCTGGCTACTACTGGGCGCGCACGTGTTGCACGCCGTCCAGCGGTATGAGTTGCGCAGCTCGGTGCCGGGGCGCGCGACCGCGTCACGCTGGGTTGCGCCGGCCGCATCAGATGAGTCCCTGCACATGTCCGTCACCCTCCGGCTGCGGCAGACGGACGTACTCGCAGCGCTGATCTCCGCGCAGCAAGATCCGCAATCGCCTGACTACCATCGCTGGCTCACGCCGGATGAGTTTGCGGCCCGGTTCGCGCCTGCGGCCGAGGACTACCGCGCCGTCGCCGACTGGCTCCAGCATCAAGGATTCACGCTTCGTCCCATGGTGAGCACCGTCCGTATCGATTTCAGTGGGACGGTCCGCGATGTCGAACAGACCTTCAGCGTGCACATGAATCACTACAGCCATCGCGGACATATGCCGTTGGCGAACGAAGATCCGCCGCGGCTGCCCGCCGAGGTTGCCGGTACCGTGGACTTCGTTCGCTTGAACACCTTTCCGCTGGCCGAGCCTCTCGCGCGTCTATCCACCTCCACCGGTACGGTCACGGCAATGGCACCCTCGGACATGTATACCGCCTACGACATGCAGCCGGTGCTCGATGCCGGAAACAAAGGCTCCGGGCAGACGATTGCAGTGGTCGCGCGCTCCGATTTCAACGTCAGCGACATCACCACATTTCAGCAGCAATTCAGCGTTCCCGTGCGCAGCCCGGTGAAGGTGTTCCCGTCCACCAACCCTGGCGTAGGGGCGCCCAATGGCGCATGCCAAGGCATCCGCAATCAGCGCGAGTATCATGACTGCCTTCAAGCAGAAGAAGGTGAGGTGCTCCTCGACGCGCAGTGGGCGGGTGCCATGGCGCCGGGCGCCACCGTGCTCGTCGACATCAGCGGTACGGACATTGACACCTCGCTGTTGGACATCGTCGCTCACCATCCGGAGGCGAAGATCATCACGATGAGCTTCGGAGCCTGCGAGCGGCTGGACAGCTCCGACATCAACGTGTTCGGCCCCATGTACGCGCAAGCCGCCGCCCAAGGTCAGGCGATCATGGTGTCCACCGGAGACGACGGTGCCGATGGCTGCCAGGACGGTCGCGGCCACAGCGTCAACGTCCTCGCCAGTGACGCGAATGTAACCGCCGTCGGCGGTACCGCACTGGACCCCGGTTTCGCAGCCAACGGCGCAGCGACCACGTATGTCAGTGAACGCGTGTGGAATGACGCAGACGGCGCCTCCGGCGGCGGCGCAAGCACTCTCGTGGTGAAGCCGGCATACCAAGATGCCCCGGGTGTGCCGGCCGACGGCTTTCGTGACCAGCCGGACGTCTCGCTGCTCGCCAGTCCTTCGAGCCCCGGTTACATCATGGTGATGGAGGGCAGCATGGAAGTCGCCGGGGGAACGAGTGCTTCCGCCCCGAGCTGGGCCGGCATCGCCGCCGTCCTGAACGATGTCGTGGGCACCAGCGGGCCGTGGAACGCGACCTTGTATGCGCTCGCACGGCAGCAGTACGGCGGAGATGGCCCTGTGGTATTTCACGACGTCACAACAGGCGACAACAGTTTCTACGGATCCGGTTATGTCGCAGCACCGGGCTATGATCTCGCCACCGGCCTCGGGTCACCAGACGTTACGGCCCTTGCGCATGCGCTGGCGGCAATAGCGAGCACCTCTACGCCAACACCAACGGCAACCAACGCGCCACCTTCGCCGTCTAACACCCCGTTCACGGAAGTTTGCCTTGGCGATTGCAATGGTTCGGGAGATGTGACTGTCGACGAGCTGCTCACGATGGTGAACATCGCACAGGACACGGACGAACTCTCGTCGTGTCCGGAGGCGGATCACAACCATGACGGGTCGGTCACCATCGACGAGATTGTGGCTGCAGTTGCCAACGCCTTTGATGGCTGCCCAGCCTGAACGCCGTCGCGGGAGACTGCGAGATCACCCGGAATGCGTCGCCGCGCGCGCTGAGTGCCTTTGCAATTGGATTTCGCGGGCCGGCGACGATCAGCACCATCCGTCGTCGGCGATCGACGTCACGCGGCCCGAAACGGGAGACGGAGTTTTCCTCGTCGGCCGTTTAACGGTGCAAGGCAATAGAGCCCCGCACAACAAAAGGAGATCGGTATGAGGGTTCACGGATGGTTGCTGATCAGTAGCTTGTTTGTGCTGCCCGGACCGCTGTTCGGCCAAGGTCCACCCAGCCCGCAAGAGATGCAGAGGGAGCGAGCCGCTACTTTCAATGAGGCGGACGCCGATGGCGATGGGACGCTGTCCCAGGACGAGTCTGGTGGGCGCTCTCCTTACGGCACCATATTCCGAACCGGGTATTGTCCGCTGGTAGACCTCTCGAGTGCTGGCGGAGCCCGCAATGCATCCGAGGAGTTGTAGATGAGAATCGGCCTAGGGCTAGTTGCTTGCGCGTTATTGGTATCGCTGGCTGGTTGCGGAACCAATAACGGCTTGTCGGGCGCGAACCTGCATGCTGTGGGATTCGGCCATGGGACGTTTGTCGCTGTGGGCGACGGGGGCGAGATTGCCACGTC
>CAZTDK010000483.1:0-5527 GCA_964611965.1 uncultured Binatia bacterium (SeqCode)
GAGCGTTGCATATGAAACGGATACTGAACGATCAGGAAGGGGCGGTTGGGTACATCCTGATGTGGCTGCTCGGGATTCCCATCCCTGTCCTGCTCGCGTTCTTCCTGCTGCGCGGGTGTACGTGAGCCGAAAAGACGCCTCAGCGTCAGCAGCCCCGGCCGGCTGCTCGCAACCCCAAGCGAGGCATGGCCGCGCGACTCCAAACATTAGGAGTGGCGAGGCCATACCTCGCCATTGTTTTCGCGCCGTGCAAAGACTCTCGAAAATAGTGGCGCGGAGATACGCCCCGCGCGTAGAACCACGCACGTAGAACTCCGAGCTTACGGCGGTGCCAGGCGTACAGTACACATCATCGCATGGCCACCAGCGTCAGCCCCATCGTGCCGGTCGCTGTAGGCGCGCTCCCGTTCCCCGGAGTGCGCCGGCGGTGGAAAGTCGTTGGCATTCTGGCAGGCGGCCTGGCCAGCGTCGCGCTGCTGCTGACCGTCGCAGCGTTCCTGCTTGACGAGCCCTTGCGCAGACACATGGAACAGTCCCTGAACGCCGAGTTGCAGGGCTACACCGTGCGTCTGGAGGCCGTTGCGTTTTACCCCGTCGGACTGTCGATCACCCTCACGGATCTCACAATCGCGCAGAATGCCCATCCACAGCATCCCGTCGCGCACTTCCCGTTGCTGCATGCCAGCGTGCATTGGCCGGCACTTCTCCATGGCCGTTTGCTCGGGGACTTCATGCTCCGGCAACCGCACGTCCGCATCGACCACACCCAACTGCAGCACCGGGTCGCCGACAAGGTCGCACTGAAAGACGAAGGGTGGCAACAAGCACTGGAGACCATCTATCCCCTCAAGATCAATCACTTTCGCATCGACGATGGCGATCTGACCTACATCGACGATGATCCGCAGCGGCCGCTGCACCTCAGTCACCTCAACCTGATCGCCGACAACATCCGCAACGTCCGCACCGCGGATCGTGTGTACCCGTCCAAGGTGCACCTGGATGGCGTCATCTTCGATTCCGGGAAGCTGCGCGTCGATGGACAGGCGAACTTCCTGGCGGAGCCGACCGCCGCCGTCGACGCAGACATCAGGCTCGATCAGGTGCAGCTCGACTACTTCAAACCGATGTTGGCGCGGATGAACCTGTGGATCAGCGGTGGCGCCCTGTGGGCGGATGGCCATGTCGAATCCGGGCCGCAGGTCGAGAACTTCCACTTGAAGAACCTGACGCTCCGCGCCGTGCAACTGGACTACGTGCACAGTACGCAAACCGCGGCCGAGGAGAAGGCGCGCGCCGCACAGGTCGGACGCGCAGCCCAGGCGTTGAGTCGTGCGCCGGCGGTCGTGTTCCGCGTTGACGAGCTGCATATCGCGGACAGCACCGTTGGATACGTCGACCGCTCGGCGGATCCCGGGTACCGCGTCTTTGTGGAAAAGAGTGACGTGTCGATCAAGAATGTCAGCAATCAAGCCGCCGACGGGCCGGCTGCCGCCGCGCTCACAGGGCGCTTCATGGGAAGCGGAAAAAGTGTGGTGCAGGCGACGCTTGCGCCGGCGGCGTCAAGTCCGAACCTGGATCTAGCGGTGACGATTGAAGGAACGCAACTGCGTTCGATGAATGAGCTGCTGCGGACGTTCGGCAACTTCGACGTCGTTGCGGGTCAGTTCTCTTTCTACTCGCAGCTCACCATCAAAAACGGGGACATCTCCGGATACCTGAAGCCAATCTTCGCCGACATGCAGGTGTACAGCAAGGAGCAGGATGCCGAGAAACCGTTGTTGCATCGGATCTATGAGGGGTTGGTGGGCGGAACGCAGACCGTGCTGCAGAACCGCCGTGGCGAAGTGGCCACCAGGGTTGAGATCTCGGGACGCGCGTCCGACCCCGGTGCCAGCACGTGGGCGGTCGCCATCGGCTTGATTCAAAATGCGTTCATCAAGGCTATTACCCCTGGGTTTGAGCCCGCGCCAGCTGGAGACAAGTGAGCCGTAACATCATCGGCAGTGGTGTACTCTGGTGCGTGGAGGTACGCCCGTACGCCATTAGGCGTATCGAGAAAGGAGCCCCCATGGAGAAGTATGCACTTCCTCAGCGGTCCTACGGTGACTCGGCACTGAAGACAAATTACTCGGCGCGGCTGCTCGAGCCGTACCGCGGCGGGCATCAGACCACCTGGGTTTCTGGCACCGCCATGACCCTGGGAGCGCTCGCTGCGGCACGTGAGCAGCGCGATTCCGGCAGCGCCATGCTGTCGGACAAGCGCCGCAGACATCAGGCCATGGACTTTGAACAGCGCGCGTTCCGTCAACACGCGGCGCTGGTGTCCACACGCAACCGCCTGCGGACCATGTTTGAGTACGCGAGCGCTTGGGCTGCCGTGACTATCGCCTGACCGTCACCGCGATGGGACATGCCACCGGTGATCACGGCGGGCGGGGCAGCACCTCGACGGCGGTAAGGGCGCCCAAGCCGCGGCGGCGTAACACGCCCGGCGCTCCGGCGCGCGTGGAACGATTCTTTGGCGAGCTCGGCCCTGGGCTCGTCACCGGCGCGGCGGATGACGACCCGTCGGGTATCTCCACGTACTCGGTCACCGGGGCGGCGTTCGGCTACGCGCCCCTCTGGATCGCGCTGTTTTCCTTTCCACTCATGGTGTCCGTCCAGCTGATGTGTGCACGGCTGGGCATGGTAACCGGCAAGGGCCTGGCGGGGGTCGTGCGCGCCCGCTACCCGCGTTCGGTCTTGTGGGGCGCCTGCGCGCTGCTGATCGTTGCCAACGTGGTCAACATCGGCGCCGATTTGGGCGGCATGGCCGAGGCGACCGAGTTGGTGACCGGCCTCAACCATCGGGTCTTGATCCCGGTGTATGGCCTGTTGATCGTCATGCTTTTGTTCTTCTCCTCGTATCGGCAGATCGCGCGCGTCTTCAAATGGTTGACGCTGGTGCTCTTCGCGTACGTCGGGGCCGGCATTATGGCCCATCCGGCATGGACAACGGCGTTGCGCGCGACCGTCATCCCGCATGTCGAGTGGTCGGCGCGTTACTTCTCGGTGCTCGTCGGCATCCTCGGCACGACCATCTCGCCGTATCTCTTCTTCTGGCAGGCGTCCGTCGAAGTCGAAGAGGACCGGGCGGTTGGACGCCGCACGCTGCGACAGCGGCAAGGTGCAACCAAGGCGGAGCTGCACCGTTCATTCATCGATGTGGTTGTCGGAATGTTCTTTTCGAATTTCATCATGTACTTCATCATTCTCACCACGGCGGCAACGTTGCACGCAAACGGCCAGACGCAGATCAGCACGGCCCGCGAAGCGGCCGAGGCGCTCCGTCCGCTAGCCGGCCCGGCGGCGTATTGGCTCTTCACATTGGGCCTCATTGGAACGGGCATGCTGGGTGTTCCAGTGTTGGCCGGATCGTGCGCCTATGCCATGGCGGAAGCCTTCGCGTGGCGCGGGTCACTCGAAGACCGGCCGAAGAGCGCGCGCCGCTTCTATGCGGTCGTGGCGGTGGCGATGCTCGTGGGACTCTTGCTCGATGTCATCGGCTTCAATGCGGTGGCGATGCTATTTTGGTCCGCGGTCGTAAACGGCGTCCTGGCACCGCCGCTGATCGTGCTGGTCGTCTTGCTGACGAGCAATCGCAAGGTGATGGGGGCGCGGGCCAATTCACGGCTCCTGCGCTGGGTCGGCTGGACCACCGCGGCCACGATGAGTGCCGCGGCCGTCGCGATGATCGTCACGGCGCTGCTCGAGTAGCGCGGTCAATCTCTTTTCGGTTGAATTACCTGTTCGATTTCTTTGTGGACGTGCCGGATATCCGCCGCGGCGTGCGTCCCTCTCGACTCCTCCAGCGCGGCGACGACGAGGGTTTCGACATCTTGTACGGCCTCTTTGAAGCGCTGCGTGGCCTGATCCAGATTGTCGGCGATCACTTCCGGTTCAGCTCCCTCGACGGGTCCCTGCGTCTCCGCGGTCGTTGCGACTGGTTTCCCGGCCAGCTCTCCTGGCCCCGTCGTCTGAGCCGGCTCGTGTAGCGCCGGTTCCATCGTGGAGCCTCTCATTCCGAGACCCGCATCGGCCGGTGCCACACTCACGTCAACCCGTCCGACGGCCTGCTCGATCTGCTCCGTGGCGCCCTGCAGCTTTTCGACGATTGCGGCTTGCGCCTCAGCCGCCAACGGTTCTGAGGTCTCTTCCGCCACCGAAATGAGCTTTTCAACGCGGGCCACCGCCACCTCGATCTGCTGATCGACGGCATCGACGACATGGTCCGCCGTCGTCGGGTCGATCCCCATGCGCGTCGTGCGGGTGCGCAGCCGGACCCGGGCTTGTTGCCCGAGTGTGCGGACACGGCTGCGCAGATCTTCCCATGGACTGCCGACGAGACCCGCCGGCTCCGCGACCGGCTCCGCGTTGACGACCATCGTGTCGAGCAGCACCTGGATCACGGCGGTCATCGGAATCGCGATAAGGACACCGAGAACCCCGTACAGGGTGCCGAAGGCGAGGACACCCAAGAGCCCGACGAGGGCGCTCACACCAACCGTGTGATGCATGATGCGGGGAATCAGGACGTTGCTCTCGACGAGATGAAGCAGCCCAGCCAGTCCGATCACCAAGAGCACGGTGTGCACGCCTACCGGCAAGGCGACGAGCACCGCGGGGCCGACGGCCAAGAGCGGCCCGATCAACGGCACGGCCTCGAGCAGTCCCGCCAGCGCGGCGAGTGCTAGTACGTGCGGTAGCCCGATCAGCGCGTAGCCGAGGGCTGATGCTGCCCCAATCGACAGCATGGCCAACCCTTGCCCGCGCATGAAGCCGCCCAGCTTGGACTCGATCTCGTGCCAGACGTTGAGCGCGCGCGGGCGGCGCTCGACCGCAAGCAGAGATAGGAACAAGCGCTCGAACCGCGGCACTTCCATCGTCCAGTAGAAGGCGATCACCAGTACCGTTACGAAGTAGATTGGGAGTTTGACGATGCTCGTCGTCACACCAACGGCCCCCTGATATAGTTGCGGCGCGAGATCCGCCAGATCCTGCGCCAGACGCTCAAACGCCGGAAGCCGCTGCCCGACAAAGTGTAGCGGTGCGGCCGCACTGGCTTGGAGGGACGAGCGGACACTGGCATAGATCCCCGGCACTTCGGCGACGAACGTGCCGACCTGTTCCATCAACACCGGCCCCACGACGAGCGCGATCAGCACGAGCCCGATGAGGATGCCGAGGTAGATCAGCAGGACGGCGAGCCCCTTCGGCACGCCCCAGCGGCAGAGCATCACGTGCAAGGGCCGCAGCGCCGCCGCGATGACGATGCCGATGAAGATCAGCAGGAGGATGTCGAGCAGCAAGTAGGCGGCGGCAGCCGCAGCCACCATCCCGATCACCACGGCCGTGGTGGCGGCGATCGGTCGCACATCGATGCTACCCGGATGGTTGGCTCCTTCACTCATGGCAGTACTGGGTCCATAGGGCCTGCGGCCGGCGTCTTTTCTATGGGCCGCTCCCCGTTGGGTCGCTGCGGGCT
>CAZTDK010000484.1:0-5520 GCA_964611965.1 uncultured Binatia bacterium (SeqCode)
GTTGACCAGCGACAGCTTGAACCTGGTCGAGCTGAAGGCCCTGCAAGACTGGGTGCTCGAGCGGCGTTTCCGCCAAGTTCCGGGCGTGGTCGACGTGGTCAGCTGGGGCGGCGGCTTGAAGCAGTATCAAGTGCAACTCGACCCGCCAAAGCTGAAGGAGCACGATCTCACCTTCAAGCAAGTCTTCGACGCCATCGCCGCCAGCAACGCCAACGCCGGCGGCAGCTACATCCCGCAAGGCGACTACGCCTACATGGTGCGCGGCATCGGTCTGCTCGGCTCCACCGACGAGATCGAGAACATCGTCGTCAACGCGCACGACGGCACGCCGGTGCGCATCAAGGACATCGGCCGCGCCGCCATCGGCCACGGCATCCGCTTGGGCATCCTGGGGCGTGACCACGACGATGATCTGGTGCAGGGCATCATCCTCATGCGCAAGGGGGAGAATGCGTCGGCGGTGCTCGAACGGGTCAAAGCCAAGCTCGACGAGCTGAAGGACATCCTGCCGGCCGGCGTCACCATTCACCCCTACTACGATCGCGGCCATCTCGTGGACACGACGGTACACACGGTCGAGAAAAACCTCGTCGAGGGCGCCGCGCTGGTAACGCTCATCTTGCTCGTGTTTCTCGGCAACATCCGCAGCGCCCTGATCGTCGCCGCGACCATCCCGCTGTCGTTGCTCTTCGCCTTCACCTGCATGGACCTGCGCGGCATCTCCGCCAACTTGCTGTCCATCGGCGCTATCGACTTCGGCATCATCGTCGACGGCGCGGTCGTCATGGTCGAAAACATCTACCGCCACCTGGCGGCGCATCACACCAGCGGCAGCCGCGTCCGGCCAACCGTCTATGCCGCGGCGCGCGAGGTCGGCTCGCCGATTTTCTTCTCGGTGCTGATCATCATCACCGTGTATCTGCCGATTTTGTTCTTCCAGCGCGTCGAAGGCAAAATGTTCATCCCCATGGCATCGACGATCTGTTTCGCGCTCGTCGGCGCCTTGCTGCTGACGCTCACCGCCATTCCCGTGCTGTGCTCACTGCTCCTGCGCAACGTGGGCGAGGAGCACGAGAGCTTCATTCTGGTGGGGGCGCGGCGCCTCTATGCACCCAGTCTGCGTTGGACCATCGATCGGCCGCGCCTCACGGTCGCCGTCGCGCTGGGACTCCTGCTCCTCAGCTTTGCGGTCGTGCCGTGGCTGGGCAGCGAATTCCTGCCGGAGCTCGACGAAGGCGACATCTGGGTGCGCGCCAAGCTACCGATCGGCGTCTCGCTCGAGGGCGCCCAGCGCTACGTGCACGAGATGCGCGAGATCCTGCTGAAGTTTCCGGAGGTGCGCACCGTCGTCTCGCAGACCGGCTCGCCGGATGACGGCACCGACCCGAACGGTCCGGATAACGCCGAGCTGTTCGTCGGCTTGAAGCCACGCGAGGAGTGGAGCACCGCGCACGACAAGGACGCGCTCATCGACGCCATGAATCAGCGGCTGGCCATTTTTCCCGGCGTGACGTTCAACTTCTCACAGCCGATCAAGGACAACGTCGACGAGGCTATCTCCGGCGTGAAGGGGGAGCTGTCAATCAAGATCTTCGGGCCTGATCTCGACGTGCTGCAGCAGAAGGCCGAGGCCATCGCCCAGGTGCTGTCGCGCATCGATGGCGTGCGCGACCTGGACTACGATCACCTCACCGGGCAGCCGCAGCTGCGCATTCCCATCGATCGCGAGCAGGCAAATCGCTACGGCATCACCGTCACCGACATCCAGGACGCCATCGAAACCGCCACTGCCGGCAAGCACGTGTCGGACATTCTCGAAGGCGAGCGCCGCTTTCCGTTGGTGGTGAAGCTCATGGACGGTGTGGCGCCGTCGGCCGAGCATTTGCGTGACTTGCTGGTGCCGATCCCGAGCGGGGCGCGCGTCCCGCTCAGCCAGCTGAGCCACATCGATGCGGCGAGCGGCTTCGGCCAGATTCTGCGCGAGGACAATCAACGGCGCGTCGCCGTCAAGTGGAGCGTGCGCGGCCGCGACATGGGCGGCATGGTCGTTGAGGCGCAACGCGCGGTCGGTGACGCCGTGCACCTCCCGGAAGGCTACAGCATGGTGTGGAGCGGGCGCTTCGAGGACCAGCAGCGCGCCATGCGGCGGCTCGAGCTCATTGTCCCGGCGGTCATCTTCATCATCTTCATCCTGCTCTTCGGCAGCTTCAATTCGGTGCGCGACGCGGTGTTGGTGCTGGTGCACGTGCCGTTCGCCTTGATCGGCGGCATCTTCGCGCTGCTGTGTACCGGCACCCACTTCAGCATCTCCGCCGGGGTCGGTTTCATTTCCCTGTTCGGAGTCGCGGTGCTCAACGGCGTGCTGCTGGTTTCCTACTTCAACGACTTGCGCACGCAAGGACAGCCGCTGCGCGACGCGGTGGTGCAAGGCTCCGAGGTTCGCCTACGACCGGTGTTGATGACCGGGCTCCTGGCGATCTGCGGCTTCTTGCCGGCGGCGTTGTCGAACGCGATTGGCGCCGAAGTGCAGCGGCCGCTCGCCATCGTCGTCATCGGCGGCCTGATTTCCGCAACCCTGTTGACCCTGCTCGTCTTGCCCACCGCGTACATCTGGGTGAACCGCGCAAAGGCGGAAACATGAGGGAAGCAGCAAGGGGCACAGCACGAAGGGTCAGCTCTCAGTCTTGGTGGCACCCAATTGAAAGGGCAAGCCACGTCGCAGCGCCGCAGAGGCCGAAGCGTTACAGCCAATTGATTCGGCTTGGCACCTTGTGGTCGGTTCTTCTTTTCCTTGCCAATGCGCCCCCTTGCAGTGCGGCCGAGCCGCCCGAGCAAACCGTCACCCTGTCGCAAGCGCTGGAGCTCCTGGAGGCCCAGAATCCCGACACGCTGGCCGCGCGGCTGCAAATTGCCGACGCCGAAGCCGAGCGCATCAGCGCCCGCCTCTACCAGAACCCAACGTTGAGCGTCGATGCCGACAACATCGCGGTCGGACGAACGACGCCGTCCGGTCTCTCCGTGGGGCAGACGATCGGCAGCACGACGCGCCTCGACCAACCGCTCACGTTGTGGGGCAAGCGCGGCTTGCGCATCGCCGGCGCCGAGATGGGCGTCGCCGCGGCCACGCAACAAGCACGCGAAACGTCGCGGCAGCTGCGGGCGGCGGTGAAGGACGCGTTCTTTCGCATTCTCCATGATGCCCGGCTGTTCGCGTTCGTCTCCGAGAATCGGGCGCGTTACCAGAAAGTCATCGCGCTCAACGAACGGCGCTTCCATGGCGGCGACATCTCGGAAGTCGAGTTTCGCAAGATCGAGCTGGAGAACCTGAAGTTCGAAACGGACGTCGAGGACGCGCAGCGCAGTCTCGGCGAAAGCCAGCAACTGCTGGGCCGGTTGATCGGTGTTTCGCATCCGGTGGGCGCCAGCGGAGAGCTGACGGTGCCGGACATCACCATCGACGCGACCACCGCGGTCACCGCGGCGATCGACAGCCGCCCCGACGTCGCGGCCCTCCAACGACAGCGCGAGCAGGCCGACCTGGCACTCCAGCTGGCGCGGCGTGAGCGCTATCCCGACGTCACCGTAGGCGCCGACTACACGCGCAGCCAGTTCGTCAGCGCCGGCGACAACCGCAACACCATTGGCTTCGGGTTCAGCGTTCCGCTCCCGGTTCTCAATCAGAACCAAGGTGAGATTGCCAAAGCGGAGGTGGCGCTGCGGCAGGCCGAGAACGATCTAGCACGGCTGCGACTGGACATTGCCCAAGAGGTGCACGACGCCGTCGAACACTACCAATCACTGCGCCGCGTGCAGCAGCTGTTCGAGAGCGGCTACCTCGACCGCGCGCGGCTGACCGTCACCACCGCCGAGACCTCGCAGCGGGTGGGTGCGGCATCGCTGATCGAGTTGCTCGACGCCGAGCGCACCTATACGGCGACCCAGACGGATTACCTCGACACGCTGCTCGCGGCACGCGCCAGCCTCGACAATCTCGAGAAGTCGGTGGGAAAAGACCTGGCCGGCAACTAGCAACCGCCACCCCATCCGCACGCTGTGCGTCGCTTCACTTCCTCTCAATCGCGCTCGTCATTCTCGTCCCAGCCTACGCCGTCATTCTTCTGCAGCCGAAGAGTGACTGAGCGGGCGCAGGGGAAGCTCCCGCTACCGGTAGAGTCCTTGTCCCTAAATCGGATTAAGGGCAGCAATCGGCGCCTGCGGCTGAAGCGCCGCCCGGGGGCGCGCGATCAGCAGCAACGCCATCCCAACTTTGGCGGCAAACACGAGAGCAATCCGCAACGCATTTGCGCCGAGCACTTCCAAGAAGAGTACGGCGAATCCTAACGCGACCACCGACAAGGAGGCCGCCGGGCGGTCTTGCGCCCGCCAATTCCCGACCAGCGCCAGGACCAGCACTAGATGGAGATCCTCGGTTGCGATGACGTGCGGACAGAACAGCAGGTACGCAAGGACGGCCAGACTCCAGCGCTGTGCATCGTCCACCCTCCCCACACGCGCCGCCCACAACAAACTCACGAGGGCACATCCCCAGACCACGGCCGAGCAACGAAACGAGAGCGTGTCGCCCCATCCGAGGGTGACGTGGAGAAGGGCACGCAGGTTTCCCATCTTTTCCGGAAACAAACTGCGCCCGAAGAATTCGGTTGCCTGCGTATCGTAGTGCGTCAGCATACCGACGTAGCCCAGGGCGCCATCGAGGCCAAAGCGCGGTGCCAGCAACAGAGTGGAGCACAGCGTCAGCGCCAGTCCCACCGCGAGCACGCGCCCCTGGCGGCCAGCCACCAGGGCCACCCCGGCGGTCAGGGCTACCGGCGGCTTCGCGCCTAGCGCCCAGAGGAGCGCGCCGCCGAGCCAAAGGTGCCACGCCGTCGCCTGGCTGCGGCTCTCTGACTCCACGTCCAGCGAATGGAGAATCAGCATGGCAGCGGTGGAGAGAACAACGGTCTGCCCCAGCCCAAAACAGGACATCGCGGTGGGGCTGAAGAACGCGAGCCCCACCCAGATCGGCCATCGGGGGCCTGCGACCCACCAGACGACGCACAGGCCGCAGAGCGTCCACAGCGTAAAGCCCCATGCCGTTGGCAGCGCGCACAACGGAGCGAGCAGCCACAACATCGTCGGCGAGTAGGGAAACGGCAGCGCAATGTCGAGCGGGCGGCCCGCCCACTCGCTGGTGACCCTGATGTAGCTTGGCACATCATAGTTGGCATTCCCCTTCCAGAATGCCTTGGCGAAAGTCAGATGTGATGGAAAGTCCCGGATTTCGATGCGCCCGTCCGGATACATCGTGATCCCAAAGTTCGGGGCACGCAGGGCAGGCAGAATGATCATCCAAACAACAATGGCGGAAACACCGGCGGCGAGTAGGAAACCGAAGTCTCTGCGGCGCCTGAAGGCCCGCGCGTCCCGCTGCTGCATGTCTACCGTCCCAAAAGTCAGTCGACGGTCCGTTGCTCTTCTGGCGATGTTTCGAGCGGCGGCCGTTCGAAGCGACTCGCCCGC